>CALCTX010000353.1 GCA_937907035.1 uncultured Selenomonadales bacterium | reverse complement strand
ACCACCGGCTCCCAGAACAACTGCCTTTTTACCAGCAGGCGAAAAACCTATAACCTTGAGTCCTTTTATAAAGCCTGCTACATCAGTATTATATCCGACAAATTTTCCGTTATCATTAACAACCGTATTAACAGCCCCGAGCTTCCTGGCATCTTCGTCAACTTCATCCAGCAATGGCAAAATATCAGATTTATGTGGAATAGTCACATTAAATCCCGAAAAATTTAACGCCCGCAACCCCAAAACAGCTTTTTCCAAGTCCTCACTTTTTACATTTAATGCAATATATGAATAATCGCATCCTGCTTTTTGTATAGCAGCATTTTGCATTACCGGAGATAATGAATGAATTATTGGATTCCCGATAACTGCTAAATTTTTTGTTTTTCCTGTATACATAGCCTTCTCCTGTATCATATCTCAAACATTCGCTCGGTCTTATCAAGAATACAATCCCGACGCATTTTTGCTGCAGCAAAATAATCATATATTGCCTGCCGGTCCTTTGATTCTATTTTATTTATTACCTCCCCCAATATCGCTTGTAATTCTTTCAAATTATTTACAATAGCCTCTGAATTTGTCATACAAATATCCGCCCACATCTCCGAATTTGATGAAGCTATACGTGTCGTATCCTTAAATCCACCGCCAGCAAGCTTCAAACATTCCTTCATATCTTTTTTGCTGCGGTTAAGCAGCGTCACCAATGCTGCCGCAGTAACATGCGGAACATGACTTATGATAGATGCACATCTGTCATGGCACTCAATATCCAATGTTGATATATTAGCTCCAGTCAGTTCAATTAAGGAAATGAATTTACTTTTTATATTTTCCGGTATATTTTTATCCTCTATTATCACATAACATTTATTTGCAAACAGATTTTTATCCGCAACACTGACTCCGCTTTTTTCTTTTCCGGTCATCGGATGACCGGATATGTAATACATTCCGGCGGGCAATCTTTTTCTTATTTCCTCCCCTATATACTTCTTAGTACTGCCGGCATCGGTAATAATTACCCCTTTTTTTGCGTATGGCAGTATCTTGTCCAACATAGGAATTATCTGCAAGACAGGTGTGCTCATGTATATAATGTCGGCATCCTTCACAACAGCCTCAACATCATCAGAAACAAAATCAACCGCACCGCATTCCATAGCCCTGTTCATTGAAGCCTTTGAGCGTGACAACCCGGTAATAAAAATATTATCCTTCAGCTTATCCTTTAATGCCAAGCCCATAGAACCACCTATCAAGCCAACTCCTATTATAGCGAAATTAAGTTTTCCCATTACTCTGCCACCATTGCCTTTTTTATCATGTTTATTTCCCGCATCAGCAAGTTAAAGTTTTTAGGAGTTAGAGATTGGTCACCATCAGACAAAGCTACCTCCGGATGTGGATGTACTTCTATAATGAGGCCGTCTGCACCGGCAGCAACAGCAGCCCTTGCCATAGGTCTGACCATTTGCCAACGGCCGGTACCATGACTTGGATCAACAATAATCGGCAAGTGTGAAATCTCTTTTATCGCTGCCACAGCTGACAAATCAAGCGTATTACGGGTAAATGTCTCATAGGTACGAATTCCCCGCTCACAAAAAATAACATTATCATTTCCTGCACTCATAATATACTCGGCTGCATTTAACCATTCAGTTATTGTAGCAGAAAGACCACGCTTTAACAAAACCGGCTTTTCAGCTTTTCCTACAGCTTGCAATAAGCGGAAGTTCTGCATATTTCTTGCACCTATCTGCAAAATATCCGCATATTTGGAAACAAGCTCAACATCGTTAACATCAACAATTTCAGTTACAACACGCAAATCAAACCTGTCTCCTGCA
>CALCTX010000352.1 GCA_937907035.1 uncultured Selenomonadales bacterium | reverse complement strand
GACATGTTGAAGCCGGGCTTAGGACCCGCAATAAGTATTCTCCGTTTCCGGAGGAAATGAACCGAAAACTTACAGGCTCATTGACGGATCTGCATTTTGCACCGACGGAGACTGCGGAAAAGAATCTTTTGGCCGAATCGGTTGATAAAAACAGTATTTTTGTTACCGGCAATACGGTTATTGATGCTTTGCATCGTACCGTCCGTGATGACTATGAATTTGACGATGAGCTTTTGAGGAATATTGATTATAAGAATAAACGGGTAATTTTGGTAACAACGCATCGCCGGGAAAATCTCGGTGAGCCTATGCGTAATGTTTATAAGGCGTTGCGCCAATTAGTTGATGAATTTGCTGATGTTGAAGTGGTATTTCCGGTTCATCGGAATCCGAAAGTGCGGGAAGTTGTCAATGAAGAATTGGGCGGCGCAGAACGGGTAATATTGATCGATCCGTTGGATTATGAGCCATTTGCTAATCTTATGCATCGGGCAACTTTGATCCTGACTGATTCCGGCGGAGTACAGGAAGAGGCACCGGCATTGGGCAAACCGGTATTGGTACTTCGTGATACGACCGAGCGTCCGGAAGCTGTTGCAGCCGGAACGGTTAAGCTTATTGGGACTGATAAAGACCGGGTTTACAGTGAGGCCAGGCTTTTGCTGACTGATGCAGCAGAGTATAAAAAGATGTCTGAAGCCTGCAATCCGTATGGCGACGGAGAGGCGGCACGACGAATCGTTCAGGCTGTATTGTGTCATTACGGGTTGAGTGAAAAAATGCCGGAACGTTTTGAAGCGTGATAGTTAAATATTTTTAGATACCGGTATAGTCAGCCGGTATCTTTTTTTAGGAATTTTTTTGACAGGCAGGATTTTAACGGCCAATGTGGAAATAATATAAACAGAAAAATTATCTAAAGGAGTTGTTGAATATGAAATCTGAAACAAATATAATTGAACAGCCGAAAATAATGGTGTTGAAAGATGGGGTCGATGAGTCTGTCGTTGAAGGACTTTTACAGCCGATAATGGAACTGGCAGATGGGTATTTTCAGGATGGGAAATTTTCCTTTGATGAAAAAACATTTTATTCCTGTTGGCTTGATGCTTTGAACGATTTTTCCTGGGATGGAGATCCGGATGATCCGAAGCAGCAGGAGGCTATTGAGCGGCAGCGTAATCTTTCATTAAAATTGGTAAAAGCTATGAAGGATAACGAGCAATTGCCTGAGGATTTCCGGAAACAGTGCGCTGACCTTATTGACAAATATGTGACAGAGAAAGATGCAACGGAAAAACCGACTGAGATTTGGTAAGATAAACTGATTGTCAGGGAAGGGAGCAGACTTTTATGCTGAGAAAAATATTTGTTGTGATTTGCCTTTGCTGCTTTTGCTTTGCAGCAACAGCGTTTGCCGATGTACCAGATCCCGGTGGACGGCCTCGTCCGCGTCCGCATCCTTTCCCGGAAATGACTTTTCGTGTAGAAAGTTTAAGTTATCATAATGCAGATGAATTCAGCGATAAAATGGCGGTCGATTTGGTTTATTATGCGCCACGACATTCAGAACTTACTTATCAGGTTAATGCTTTGGATGGTGTGTTTTACGAAGGGTCGGATACGTGTAATTCAGGTCGGGGAGCGATTACGGTATATTTCCCAAAGCTTAAAGGTGATGGTGAATGGTTGCAGTCGGAATTAAAACTGGATTGTCGGTTGAATGTTCAGGAGACGGCATTTGGTTTAAAGCAAACGACACAGGATATCTACCGTCAGACTGAGGAAGTAGTATTTTTGATTCAGAATAAGGATGGGGTATGCGAAATCAATCAGAAGTGAAGCTTGTTCTTTTGACATTGCTGCATCTGCTGACAGATGGAGTTTGCGGGGCAGTATTGGCTGGCTATGCGCTTTCTGAGCCGTATTATGAGCCAATCGTTTACTGGTTTATGGTATATACGATTCTGGCTTTTGGTTTGCAGGGGCCGACAGGCTTACTGTTGGATAAATATCCTGTATTGATCAGATCAGGTCTGCTCATTTCAGCAGGCCTGCTTTTTGTTGGTTGTTTTTCTGTACTTCCTATATGTTACCGGATAATCTTTGTCGGGTTGGGAAACTGTTTATTTCATGTGTCTGGAGGAATTATTGTTTTACGTATGACAGCAGGCTTTAAGGAGCCCGGCCTGTTTGTAGCCGGTGGAGCAATAGGACTTGCACTTGGACTCTGCAGCATCCTTGGAGTCTGGGTACTGGTAGTTGTGGATTTGTTGATAACGCTTGTTATTTGGCGGATGCTGGCAGATGGTCAGGAATGGGATGCCTGCTGCCCGGATAATTTTTTATTCGATGTTGATGTTTCAGTAATGTGGCGAAGCATTTGTCTGGGATTGTTGTTAGGTTGTATAGTTTTGCGAGGTTTTAGTGGAGGTAATGGCTTTCCTGTTCCGCTCCTTACTGTACCATTTGTAATGGCTGTCGGAAAATATTGTGGCGGATTGTCAGCTGACAGATTTGGCTGGCGGAGGACGGTTTTGGGAATTTTTATTGTCAGTTTTTTATCATTGCAGTTTTCTGGCATAGTTGCCTGGTTAGTGTTTCTGTTTGCTTGTAATATGACCATGCCGCTCACTCTGAGATTGGCGCACCGTTGTTTTGGCAATAACCCTGGGTTTATGTTCGGACTGGCAGCAAGTGCTTTGGTACCGGGAGCAGTTTTCAAAGGGATTATGGTCTGTCCGCCGCAGCTTATTGTGGCGTTGCAATTTATTATTTTGGTTGTATGTGGCAAAAAACTGCTTGGCAGGAGGGGAGAAAATGCCGGTATGTGATCTGGAACTGTTAAAGGTTGCTTTTTTTACAGTAGGATTGGAATTGCCGGTTTTTTATCTTTGTGGTTATCGACGCATGACAGAACTGGCAGCATTTAGCGGAGTAAATATTATCAGCAATTTGTTGCTTAACGAGACACTGCCGGGGATTACTGAGACAGACTGGTATTGGATGCAGTTGGCAATAGGGGAGATATTGGTTGTTTTATTGGAATTTTTTTTGATGGAATATATTATTTTGACTGAACATGAGCGTTTGTTCAGATGTTTGTTGCTGACAAATTGTTTTAGCTTGGTTGTCGGTCTGTTGATTTTTTATTGAGGTATTTTGAGAAATATTTATGTTTAGGAGAAATAAGATGGCTTCAAAGAGATTAGTAGTATTAGAAGTTGCAGCTAATAAATATGATGTTGATCAGATTACAGAAAAAGCTGTAGCAGATTATAAAAAGAATAATAAGGCAGCA
>CALCTX010000351.1 GCA_937907035.1 uncultured Selenomonadales bacterium | reverse complement strand
ATAAATCGCACCTCACATCAAATTTCAATTACCTGCTGCTTTTCCCAGACTGATATTAACAGCTCAGTAAAATCCTTTGTCCACTGAATACCATTCATAAGCGGCGATTTTTTCATCATCTGTCGCAAATTTTGATGCAATACATTTAAAAGTTCTTTATCCTCAGCCAATCCGACAGCCCGTTCAACATATTCACTGTCCGATGATACAGACAGCTCTGGCAAACCGCAATTTTGCAAAATACTATAGCCAAACCGTGTCCCATGCCGCTGCCCATAACGCGAGACAACCGGTACACCCATATACAGCGCTTCCAATGTCGTTTGCCCGCCGGTATACGGATAAGTATCCAAGGCTATATCCATTCGTTTATATTCCTGCAAATAATCACCGGAAAATCCCTGCAGTTCGATCCGGGCAATATCTAATCCATGACCTGACAAACGTTCCTTCATATACTGTTGCCCATCTGCAGTGTTAAGCAACCTGTTTTTCAGTAACAATTTGCTGTTTGGTATCCGTTCCATAATCTGCCGCCAGAGTACAAGCATTTCATCAGTAACCTTTGACAAGTTATTAAAACAGCCAAAGATTATGTAGCCATTTTCCAATACCGGTGCTTCCTCAGCCGGATCCGGCGGAAGTATCAACGGTGTATAAGAAAAATGCGTCTCCGGCATAACCAGCATTTTCTCGGCAAAATCCTGTTCAGCAGCTTCCTCATCAAGGTATTTATCACCGAGAAAATAATCTATTCTTTTTAACCCGGTAGTACCCATATAGCCGATTCCAGATAACTGCACCAGTGCCGGCCGATAAGCCATTACTGCACAAAAATTCCCCGAACTATGCCCACCAGGGTCAAACAGTACGCCAATTCCATCGGTTTGTATTTGTTTGACTATTTCTTCTGTCTGCCAACCTCTTATATCACACCAGAAATCAGCCATCTGCTGTAATTTTGCAGTAACATCATCAGGTGTCCCGGCTGAATAACACCACAGCTCCACTTTTTGCTTATCATGATAACGAAATAAGGCTACCAACAGTGATGCCACCGGATGGCGCGTCAAATCTGACGATATGATTCCCAGACGCAAAGGACCATCAGAAACAGCATAGTCAGCAATAGGTTTTACTGTCTGCAAAAGGTCATTGCACTTTTTATATACCGGACCCAATTCTGCGTGCAAGGATTCGGTGTAATTGCTGATAAAAATCACATTGCTGTATTCCGCCAATTTTCTATATAAATCCGTCTCTATTTCTGCCGCCCGTAAAAATGCCGCCTTTGCCGCGTCATGTTCAGCCAAAGCACTGAACGCTGCTCCGGCAAGACTCCATGCCTCCGCATAAAAAAGTCTGTCTTCTGAACTGACTTCCCCCCGGCTCTTTTCTAATAAAGGCGTAAGCACTTCCACTTCTTTCAGATGCCGCCCGCTGTCACGATATATATACGCTTTTAACAGCCTTGCCTTATCATATTCTTCCCGTAAGCTGTCAAATACAACTAATTTTTCAAGCGCCGCATCATATTCTTTTGTCCGATAAAGATCAAGCGCTTCCGAATAAATCGTCAGCGCCTCCCTGCTAACCGAAATCATGATCAACCCTGGCACTGCATTTCAAACAACAGTCCAAAATCAGCCATTGGCAGGCGTGCCGCCCACTTCAAGGCCTCGTCGCCTTTTCCCTGAG
>CALCTX010000350.1 GCA_937907035.1 uncultured Selenomonadales bacterium | reverse complement strand
AACGCCGCTTGGCTTGAAAGAAGAGGTTTCTCTTATGGAGGAACTTGATGATCCGGCACATCCTGATGGGTGCATCAAAGAGGCTGAAGATTTGGCAGCCGAACTTTATGGAGCTGATCACACATTTTTTATGGTAAACGGAACTACCGGAGCGATTCATACGATGCTCATGTCCGTATTGGCTCCGGGAGATAAGATGTTGGTGCCACGCAATGCACATCGCTCTGTGATTGGGGGCTTGGTTTTGGCCGGAGCAATTCCGGTGTATTTGCCGCCGGAAATTGATCGGCGATCAGGTGTTGCCATGGGGGTAACCACAGAAACAGTTGCCGTGGCGTTAGATCGGCATCCCGAGGTTAAAGGTCTTATTCTGGTTTATCCTACTTATTACGGTGTAACTTGCGATTTACCGAAAATTGCTGAACTGCTTCATAATAAAGGAAAACTTTTGCTGGCGGATGAAGCCCATGGTGCACATTTGCGGTTTTCTGACGAGCTGCCGCCGGATGCAATGGCCTGCGGGGCTGATATGGCAGCGCAAAGTACGCATAAATTATCAGGTTCACTTACGCAGACATCAATGTTGCATATCAGGACTGAGCGTATTGATTTGGAAAAAGTCCGGAAAACAGCGGCATTATTGGCATCTACCAGTCCTAATTATTTATTGTTAGCTTCGCTTGATATTGCCAGACTGCAAATGGCGACAGAAGGGCGGGAACGTATCAGGCGGGCATTGAAACTTGCCCGTTGGTTACGCCGGGAAATAAATAATATTGCCGGTTTGTGGTGTTTTTCGCCGGATGATGTTCGTGGGACAGGAATGGCCGGGTTAGATGAATTAAAACTGACAGTGCAAGTAACAGGTCTTGGCCTTACAGGACCGGAGGCAGAACGGTTTTTGCGGCAGCAGCGCCTGATACAAGCTGAATTGGTTGATATGAAGAACATATTGTTTATAATTTCGATGGCCGATACTGAAAATGAAGCGCAACGATTGTTGGCGGCACTGAAAAAGTTGGCGGCAGAAAAAAGAACGAAAGCCGGTTTTGCGGATGAAAATATATTGTTACCGGATTATCCGGAGGTCGTTATATCTCCGCGACAGGCGTGCTTTGCTTCACGAATTTTATTGCCGATAGAAGAAGCAGTCGGGGAGATAAGTGCGGAGGAGATAACCTTTTATCCGCCGGGAATACCGATAATTTGCCCCGGTGAAAGATTTACGGCAGATATTTTGGCGGCGGTAAAGAATATGGCAAGTAACGGGTTGAAAGTTACCGGCCCGGAAGATACCGGTTTAAAGAGAATATCTGTTATAAGGATGGAAAAGCTATGACTAAAGGAAGACTTATTATTATTGAAGCCGGAGACGGGTCGGGCAAAGAGACGCAGACCAAGTTGCTTTTTGAGCGGTTAGAGAAAGAAGGAAAGAAAGTTGCGAAGGTAACGTTCCCTGATTATGATTCTGATTCGTCAGCACTTATAAAAATGTATCTTGGCGGCAGTTTTGGCGAGCGAGCTGTTGATGTTAACGCCTATGCGGCATCAACATTTTTTGCCGTTGACCGGTATGCTTCATACCAACTGAAATGGCGCAAATTGTATGAATCCGGAACGATCATCATGGCAGACCGCTATACTACTTCCAACATGGTTCATCAAGCGGTTAAAATTAAAGATTTGGCTGAACGGGAACGGTTTCTGACCTGGCTGTGGGATTTTGAATTTAAAAAAATGGGATTACCGATTCCGGACAGAGTGATTTTTCTTGATATGGCTCCGGAAGTAGCCGATAAGCTGATCGCACTCCGGGCAGAAAACAACAATCAGCAAAAGGATATCCATGAACAGGATAAAGAATATTTACGCCGTTGCCATACAGCATATGGAGAAATTGCCGAAAAATACGGCTGGAAACGGATTGTGTGCAGTGAAAATGGCGAACCGCGTTCGCGGGAAGTTATTGCCGCTGAGGTATATAGCGCAGTGAAGGATTTGTTGTAAATGATAAAAGAGGTATTGGTAGTAGAAGGGAAAATGGATGTTGTCGCCATAAACAAAGCAGTTGAGGCTGATTGTATAATTACTGGCGGTTTCAGTCTTAAATCGCGGACAATAGAGAATATTGCCGAAGCGTACAAAAAACGCGGGATTATTATAATGACTGATCCTGATGCTGCCGGAGAACGGATCCGGCGTTTTTTGTCAAAACGATTTCCTGAAGCGAAACATGCATTTATTCCTAAAGAAGAAGCCACGGCAAATAATGACATCGGTGTAGAACAGGCTTCTCCGGAATCGATAAGAGCGGCTTTGGCTAAGGTGCATACGCTTGAATGGGCGCCGGCCAATGCCTTCAGTGCGGCAGATTTATTGCGGAACAGATTAAACGGTTCGCCGGATGCAGCAGAAAGGCGGGCAAAGTTGGGGGCATTGTTGGGAATTGGCTGGGCTAATGCTAAGACTTTTTTGTTGCGGCTCAATCATTACGGAGTAACGCGGGCTGATTTTGAACAGACGCTCTTGCAGCTTGACAAGGAGGAACAAAGATGATACGACCGCAGATCGCCAACCGTGAGGCGACAAGTCATATATTAAAAGCCTTTGGCCTGAGGGCAAGTAAACGTTTGGGACAAAATTTTCTTATCAATTCAGCTATTGTACAGGGAATTGTTACTGCGGCTGAAATAGAGGCGGGAGACAGGGTCCTGGAAATAGGTCCGGGAATTGGGACTTTGACGCAAGGTTTGGCGGAAGCCGGTGCTCAGGTGACCGCGGTAGAGCTGGATAAAAAATTGCCGGCAGTGTTGGCAGAAACGTTGAAGGGCTATGATAATGTAAAAATCGTTCCTGGCGATATCTTAAAGACAGACATTCGGGAACTTATGGGTCAGCAGCCTTTTAAAGTAGCCGCAAACTTGCCGTATTATATTACGACACCGATACTTATGGCATTGCTTGAGCAAAAATTGCCGATAACCAAAATCGTAACGATGGTTCAAAAAGAAGTAGCTGAGCGTATGATAGCTTCCCCGGGCGGTAAAGATTATGGGGCATTGACGGTTGCTGTTCAGTATTTTACTGCGCCAGAAATAGTGCTGGAAGTGCCGCCTAGTTCATTTTTACCGCCGCCGGCTGTAGATTCGGTGGTTATTTCTTGCCGGGTTTTAGAGAACCCCAGTGTTTCAGTTGAAGATGAAAAGATGTTTTTCCGGGTGGTGAGAACATCATTCGGTCAACGACGCAAGACATTATTTAATGCCTTAAAAGGATTGGGCCTGGACAAAGAAATAGTTGCCGCTGCGTTAGAAAAGACCGGGATTGAACCGTCAAGACGCGGAGAAACATTGTCATTGCAAGAATTTGCCAAGCTTTCTGATGAATTAGGAAGACAACAGTCAGCTTGACGATAACAGTGAAGTTTGGTACTCTTAAAAATAGAGCGATTTTTGATAATATATATTTTGTGCTTATAGAAGGGAGAAAAAGTAATGTTTGGTGGAATGGGCAATATGGGGAATATGGCCGGAATGATGCAAAAGGTACAGAAACTCCAGAAGCAGATGAAAAAGATGCAGGAGGAGTTAAAACAGCGTACAGTTGAGGTCGCTGCCGGCGGCGGAGCTGTCAAGGTTGTTATGAGCGGCGAAAAGGAAGTAAAGAGTATAGCTCTTGATCCCGATGTGGTAAACCCCGAAGATGTGGAAATGCTGCAGGACCTTTTGGCGGCTGCTTTCAACGAGGCATCGAGGAAGGTAGACGACATGATGGCTGGAGAGATGGGCAAGTT
>CALCTX010000349.1 GCA_937907035.1 uncultured Selenomonadales bacterium | reverse complement strand
CACGGTCAGAATCAGTGTTGGTATCGTTGGCTGCGTTGATAACCTTTTCCTTCAAGGTCTTGAGGATATCAACTGTTGAGCTTGCTGCACCTTCAGCTACCTTCATAAGGCTGTTGCCGTTCTGAGTGTTAGCCTTATCCTGGTCGAGGGAACGGATCTGTACGCGCATTCTCTCAGAAATTGCATAACCGGAAGCGTCATCTGCTGCACCATTGATCTTCATGCCGGATGAAACCTTCTGCAAGCTCTTGGAGAGAGCAGAGGTGTTCGTGTTGAGAATGTTAAGAGTGTTGATTGCCGACATGTTGTTTTTTACTACCATAGCCATAATAAATTCCTCCTTGATCATTAAAACAAAAATTTTAACTTCTGCAAGCTATCCTTGCCTGCTCCTTGTTCGTATCAATCAACTCCGGCGCGTCCGCCATTGTCGATTGACTTGAACTTATTCAGCCAGCCTCAGCCGGACCACCTCTCGTGGCCACAAGCATGATCTCGGTAGAGGGTGGTTAGAGCCATTCCTGCTCTTCAACAACTATATCGAAAAATAGTCGGAAGAACTTAAGTGTTTTTGGAAAAAAATTTTAAAAATTTTTCACCTCCATCACATTTTACGGTTAAACATATGTCCCAATGGGTTAGAACCCGTTGAATCATAAGCTTTTACCGTCATTGTATTACGCTTTGATTTATTGAGCCAGCTTTTGGCCTTATAGATTGTCTGCATATCCATAGGTTTTATCTTGGCAAAGAGTTCTTTACATTCCTCCGTCTGCCGGTATTCAGTATCCGGCAGCGCTTCAGCCATTTCCAGCAACTTTTGCCGTTGATCGACCAGCTCTACAAAGGTATCAATGTCTTCTTTATCAATAAATTTCATCAATTCGCCGGTAAGCATGAAATACTTTTCCCATAACTCCCGGGCCTTTTGAATGTTATCAGCCATTAGCTGCACCTTTTTCCTGCCGGGCCTTTTTCATCGCCTGTGCCCAGGCATCACGAAGCTCAGTAATTATACCCTGCGCTTCAACCAGTACATTAACATCAGATTTTACATTTCCCTCAACTAACCGGTCATACACGTAATTATAAAGCGGTAAAAGTTGATGGGAAATTTCATAATCCATATTAAGCGTAACCCGAAATTCGGCAATAATATTCTGCGCTTTTTGCAGAGATGTATTGGCTTGCTCAAAATCCTTTTTGTTTAGCGCATCCATACCTTCTTTTATAAACCGCAAGCATCCATTATATAGCATCAGCGTCAAGGCTTCCGGCGTTGCCGTCAATACCTGTTGCCGCTTATATGCTTCTGCTGCTGCATTGACCATGAGATTGTCCTCCTGTTAATTGCCACCGCCGGTTACCATCCCCAGCTGAGTACTGAGTTTAGATATCGCCACTTCCAAAGCATCATACTTTTTGAACAACTGCTCTTCATAGGCATCCATCATTGTCTTGAAGTTGGCCATCTTGGTCTGCATATTGGTAATAAGTTTTCCTAAATAACTGTCGTCATTAGTTTCCGGCAATATTTGATACAGATGTAATGTTTTTGGTCATGACATCTGTCAGCCGCCAAGCTAAACCAGTTCCTCCGAAAACATTGTTGCCGGTCGGTTCGTATTCACCAGTTGTTGGATTGAGCTTTGTTTCCTCTTCACTGGTGGTAAAAATCTGATATACACAGTCCGGATCAGCCGCCAGTGCTTCCTTCAATTTGTCAGTATCAAGCTTCAGATGGCCTTGATTCGTCGAAGAAGAAATACCGATCGCCGATGCACTGTTATATTTACTGTTAATGGAAGAAATCGGTGTGTAAATTGCTTCCCGCATATCACTGATAAGCGTCCGCAAGGTAGAGCTGTGATATAAAAGACCTGATTTGGCCTTTTCATTCCACTTCTTTACCTGTTCCTCAGTCATGTCTTCTTCCTGCTTCTTGGTAAGCGGTTCATAATCAGAATACTTTGTTTCACTGTATTTTTCATTGAGCTTGTCAAGAATCTCATTGTAATCATCAACAAACTGTTGTACCCGCTCGATTATTGCATCTGTATCCTGAGTAACAGTTACCGTTGTCTCTGCTCCACCAACACTGAGATTGTTAAGCGTATAAGTTACGCCGGCAACAGTCGTTTTATTGCTGGTAAGATTATCATATTTTTTACCATCAATTATTACTTCGCCATTTTCACCGGCTCCGCCCTTTTCCACACCAGCCTCAAAAGTTCCTATTTTCTCCAGTTGTGTTTTACCGTCAACGACTTTTGACTGGGCCAGATTTAAATTGTTCAGCAAATTTACTGTATTAGCTGACGAAGTATCCCCTTCATCCGTAACAGCGGTAAAGGTAATTTTATTTTCCTTACCTCCGTCACTATTGTAAAAACTCATTGAATCAGTTGCCGAATCATATTTAGCGGTGATATTGACATCCTTGGAAGCATCCGTGGCCAGATCATAGAGCGTCTTACCGCCACCTTCAAGCAAATCCTTGTAAGTATAGGATACCGTCGTATATCCCTTACCGTCATCGACTTTCATCTGAACAGCTTTTGCTTCGGCATCAACCGTAGTCTGTTTGGTAGCTGCTGTCAGGGTTGCTACCGTTGACTCGTTTCCACCTTCATCTGTAACTTTTTTAGTACCGAATTTCACCGAAGCTCCATCAAGTTCTATATCCTGCCCGACA
>CALCTX010000348.1 GCA_937907035.1 uncultured Selenomonadales bacterium | reverse complement strand
TGCATCTGCCACTGATAATAGTGGGGGTGCGTCAAAAATAATAATGTCATAATCCTTTTTAACATCTTCCATAAACGCAGCTCCGGCAGCACCGATCAGCAACATCGGCAATGTCATTCTAATCATTATTCCCGCGCTGTAAGTCTGAGCAAAATCCCAAGCACCCTGACTGCTCATGGAACGTTTCGTACGATACCCGTTAAAACGGTTGATCTCTTTAGGCGGTCTGTTTTTCATCCATAAACCGACAATAAAAATAATTATCGGCGTAATGAAAAACGTGATCACTATCATCGATTCACTGCCCTGTTCCATAATAGTACCTCCTTACACCACATTAAATATTAAACACTACAACAATTGACGCTTCGCCATTCGGGAAAAGATTCCTCCTTTGGCTAATAATTCCTCATAAGAACCACTTTCTGCGATCTTGCCGCCGTCCAATACTAAAATCCGATCCACATTGCAAACTGTTGACAACCGATGCGCTATTATGATCTGCGATGAGTTGAGCTTTTGCAAACTATTGGCAACAATAGCCTGCGTTGTATTATCCAGTGAACAAGTTGCTTCATCAAGCATTATGATCGCCGGCCGATTGACGATCGCTCTGGCCAGCAAAATCCGCTGCCGCTGCCCGCCGGAAATATTATTACTTCCCTCGCTGATCATCGTCTTCATTCCCATCGGCATTTCCCGGATATCATTGGCAATACCGGTCATTTCCGCTGCTTCCCAAGCATCATCCAAGGTCAGTTTAGACACCCCGACTATATTGGAAAAAATATCGCCGGTCATCAAACGGCCAAATTGCATAACAACGCCCATCTGAGAGCGAACCGATGACAAATTCAGCTCTGCCAGATCCTGTCCATCATAACTGATAGACCCTTTATTAGGCTTTTCCATTCCTAACAACAAACGCAAAAGCGTTGTCTTGCCACAACCTGACTGCCCGACGATAGCCACCCGTTCATGAGGCCTTACTTTGAAACTGATATCATCAAGTACCATGGGCAGATCATCACTATAAGAAAACGACAAATGCCGCACTTCCAATTCGCCGGTCAAAGAAGTAGCATCTACTTTATCATCTGCATTTTCCGGTTCCGTTTCAATGATCGGCCGCAAATTATCCAAGTGCGGTTTAACTGCAAAGAAGCTCATCAGCATAGGAAATATCCCGGTAACAGTAGCATTAAAACTGGAAAAAGCCGCCTGAAAAGCTAAAAACTCAGGATATGCCATACTGCGGATAACCTGTCCGTTAACATCCGTCTCCGTAAGATAATTTACAGTTATATAATATATCAGCATCGTCAACAGGATTGGCTGAACTACACCGATTATCGATGTGTAATTGTCCTGCCAGGCAACCTTCAGATTCCACTGCTCGCCAAAGACCTTGCTCCATAAGAAAAAGGCCTGTTCTTCTGCACCATGTATTCGGATCTTCGGCAACCCGTTAAATATCTGCTGGATCATGCCGCCAGCCTTATTTCCTGCCGTTATCAGTTTTCGCTGGAAGCCGAGCTCCCGGCGAAAGATAACTGCCTGAATGAGGCTGTACACTATCCAGACAAAAACTGCTACCACTGTCAATTTGGCACTGTAACGGATCATCAGCAGCAAACTCCAAAACGAGAAAATGAAATTAAATACTGCTCCGATCATCTCGCCGGTAATAAACTGCTTGATCGCCGATATCCCCTGCATACGGTTAATGATCTCACCGGTAGTATATTCACGGAAGAATGATGCCGGCAATCGTAACAACCGCCCCCACAATGCTGCATCTGCATTCATATCTACATGTGTAGATATTCTGAGTACAGCAATCGACCGCGTCATCGTGATAGCTGTAACCGTAAAGCCTGATACCAACATTACCTGAGCAACTGCTGCCATACTTTGCCGATCTTTTATTGGAATTATATCTTCAAAAATCGTTTCGGTAATGATCGGTGAAACAATCGGCAAAAAACCACAAACAATACTGACAAGAATAATGGTAATGTAATCCGACTTCCATGTATAACGCACCATAAAGCGCAACAGATCAAACATTGTCAACTTATGTGATGGGAATCCTGCATAACATTGCTCGGCATCTTGCAATTTTGCAGCTATCTCAGCCGTTACCAATTTTCCGTTTGGATCAACAGCTGAAACCATCCGATAACTCTTTTCATCATTCGGCAACAATGCTACCAATTGCTGCTGTTCGCCATAATACGCGATCAATGTACCGCTGTCGGCCAAATACCATTTGTCCTTCAGCTCTACCGGCCGCAACATCATATTTCCGCGCTGCACCAATCGCTGCAATATTTCTTGCCTGTCCATCTTACCTGCTAAATGTGGCGGCAATTTAATATTATCATCCGGCAGCTTAAGACTGTTAGCTACCAAACGTACTATTGTAGCTACTTCATTTTCTTCAATCGCAGTAGCAAACGGAAAAGACGGCAACTCGCGATCAGGAAACAGATTGCTTACCGATTGATGCTGCACCCGTTTTTTATTTATTTGGCTCAGAACACTTTGCTCACTCTTTTTCCGTTCCTTACGGGCGATATTTATGGCAATGAGCCGGGACAATATTTGCGAATTTCTTACCGCATAAGCCCGTAACTCTTCTGCCGTATTGATATTCTCATTATTAAATGTATTCTGCCAAAGTGAATACGTCTGTTCATCACTGGTAATAATGCGGTCAAGCCATTCATTCTTCCCCACAGTAACGAACCAATGGTTAAGTGCTGATTTAGCCATTGGCAACTCATATTCTTCCAAAGTCCGTTTTTCAAACACGCACTCCGTCAAAGAATGAACAAAGAACTCCAATCCATCTGCTGAAAATGACGGAAATATACTCTGTCCCGCTGTAACTTCGATCAAAAACGACTGCGAATATACCCCCAGCTCCGATGTAGCTACATATACTTCACACGATCCTTCTGTAATATACAGCGACTCCCACTCATTTTTTACCGTTAAACGGTCTCCGGTTTCAAGGCGAATCATCTCTTCCATCAGACGTCACCTCCCAATGCCAGATCATCATCGCAAACCGTAGTCTGCATCTTTATCAGTCTGCTGTAAGGCCCGTCTTGCATGATAAGCTTATCATGCCGGCCACGTTCAACAATAACGCCATGATCAAGAACGATTATCTCATCACAGTCACGGATTGTTGACAACCGATGCGCCACTACCAAACAAGAGCACCCCCGATGACGGATATTGCGAATAATATTAAATTCTGTGATCGGATCAAGCGAACTGGTTGCTTCATCTAATACCAAAAATGACGGATTTCCTGCCAATGCCCGGGCAATTTCCAAACGTTGCCTCTGCCCGCCGCTGAAATTGCTGCCGCCTTCACTGACCAATGAATCATAAGTGCCTTTGAGCTTTAATATCTCATCATGCAAACAAGCGTCTTTCGCTGCCTGCATTACATCTTCCAAAGGGATCGTATCATCAAACAAGGTAATATTCTGTCGAATTGTCCCGGAAATCTGGAACACATCCTGTTCGACTGCTGATACAGAATTGACAATAACGTTATGCGGCAAATCCTCCCGCTTTACACCATCAAATAATATTTCACCGCTCCATTCTTTATAAAGGCCGGTAATTATCCGTCCCAATGTTGATTTCCCGCTTCCGGAAGCTCCGATAACTGCCACCCATCTGCCAGGTTTTATGGTAAAGGATATTCCTTTGAGAATCGGCGCCTCCAATTCACTATATCCAAACGAAACATCCTTCAATTCGACCTCGCCGCTAAGCCGGCTTTTATTAAAGCTCTTTGGTTCTTCCGGATAATTCAGACGGTCGATCTCATAATTACGTACATCATCCATACGTTGCATCTGAGTCTCTACCGATTGAAGATTCTGCGTCAGACCAACGATCCGTCCAAACGGCTCCTGGAAATCACCCATAAGATTCTGAAACGCCATAAAAACGCCGGCCGTCATAACACCTTCCATTATCGAAAAACCGCCGACAAGCATAATAAGAGCCGAATTCACCCCCGCTAAAAGCTGCGGTACCATCGTAATATTAAGATTGGTCAGAACTACCTCCTGAGCATTGGCCTGAACCTTCGCCTCATAACCGATAATTTTACTGAACAGATCTGCCTCATTGCCATTAGCTTTTATGGTCTCGATCATCTGCAAGCCATTCATCTGAACGCCGAATGCTTTAGCACTGTATTGTTGGTTGCGCATCTGAAGCTCCGTCATCCGGCGGCGGATATACAAAAACACACCTAAATTTATCAAGCTGAAGATAAGGCCGATAAGCGTCAATTTAATACTATATTGAAACAACAGCAACAAGAAGAACAACGCTACCAAAAAATCCAAAGCAGCCGTTGCTGCCGAACCAGAAATAAACGATGCAATACTGGAAGCAAACCCGACGCGGGAAGCTACTTCCGCGGAATATCGCTGATTAAAAAAATCCATCGGCAATTTTAAGGTATGTGTAAAAAAGTCAGCCGAATTGATAAATGTCATCCGCTGATTCCATCGTGTAAGACACCAGGCCCTGAGGAATGTCAGGATACCGGTAACCACCATTGTCAAAAACATGGCCACCATTAAACTGAACATCCAATCTGCATGTTTACGGGTCAATACCTCATCAAGAAATATTTGCCCTGTAACAGTTGATGCCAAAGAAGGAACAAGAACTGCCAAACTAATAAGTCCCACAAAAGCAACGGACCATTTATCTTCACATAGTTTATGAACAAGTCGTTTTACTATCCGGGCTGGTTCTCCGGCCGGCTTAAACTCTTTGCCCGGCTTGATCACCAAAGCAATTCCGGTATAGGAAGAAACGAACTCTTCCCAATCAACCTCCCGTCGCCCCAAAGCCGGATCATTCAAATATACTTTCCCGTCTTCAATGCCCTCCAAAACCAGGAAATGAGAAAACTCCCAATGCAAGATGATCGGATACTCTGCATCTTTCAATAATTCTGCCGGCCAACGGTAACCGTAAGCCTCACAATTATATTTTCTGGCGGCTTTTAATATGTTTTTCGCTTTTGAACCGTCACGACTGATGCCACAGTCTCTGCGAAGCTGCTCCAACGGCAACCACAACTTATAATAGGCCAATACCATCGCCAAAGCCGCAGCCCCGCATTCACATGCTTCCATCTGGAGAACCAGCGGCGTCTTGACTCGCTTATTATTCTCCATCATCATCACCTGTTATTCAGCCAATCGGTTATACGATAAAATACCCATTCAATCGGCGGCTTACGTTCAATAACTACCGAACCATTCACAAAAGTACCCGGTGTTATCGGTCGTTTTTTGCCAACAACGGAAGTCCACAAATAACCGGATTCATTACTTGCATCCTTTACAAGATCAAACTTTACCTCAACCGCCGGTCCCTGCAACTTTTGCAACACCCACTGAGCCATATATTCATTGCCCAGCTGTTCGCGAATCCCCGGTGTATTGACCGGATACTGCGAAACAGACCGGACTATTCCGACCAAACTTCCGGACTTGCTCTCATCGGATGCATTCGGCAACAGCTGTACCGTCATCCCCGGCTCAATTCGTTTTGCCTTGTCAACCGAAACATATACAACACCATTTAAATCTCCGCCGCGATTGCGCCGGATCGTACAGATCAAATTCCCGGCTGTAACGATACTGCCTTTTGTTACAACTATTTCATCAACAATCCCATCAAAAGGACTTATAACATCACTGCCTATTTTTTCCTGAAAACGCTTGGCATTATATTGCGACGCCCGGCCCTGCGCCTCAACGTAACTGCCGGCCAAAGACATATCACTATGTGCCATAACCGTGTCCGCTGTCTGTTCAGGATTTATCATTGTCGCCAACAGATCACCTTTTTTAACAATACTGCCACGTTGCACATATATTTCCTCAACTTTTCCCGAAGCAATATGCGTCACATTTTCCACTCCGCCGGGATCCAATATCAAACCATAACCATCAGCCTTTACCGTAAACGCACCAATAAAAGCCCAGATAATAACTGCCAATAAAAACAACAAAACAGCCGACAGAGCCATCCAGCCCAGCGGATCGGTTACCTGCAAAAGCGTATTCAACTTATCAGGCGACTGCATCTTTTTCAATGCTTCCCGACTGAAAAGACCTTCCTGCTCCATGTTTATTTTCCCTCCATCAAAACATCAACCATCATTCCTGCTTCAAGATTAGCCGTACCAGATGTAACTACTAGTTCATCCTCCGTAAGACCGCCAAGGATTTCCACATTATTATCATCCCGAATACCTGTAATTACCGAACGACGAACCAGCATCCCCTTTTCAACAACAAAAACCTGTCCCATATCCCCATTGATCATAGCCGTGACCGGAACAGCCAATGCTTTGAAAGTTGACGGCGAATAAAGCGTAACGTCCTGATAACTGCGTGGTTCCAACATCCAGGAACGATTATCAACATGCCAAACCACCCGCCGCCTGTCTGCCGGTTTGCTCAAATCCGGATAAATCCCTGTTACGTATACAGGGAAGACCTGATTATCGCCTTTATTGCCGGCGGCATATTCCGTATCATAAATCTTTTCCAGCCTTTTCCCGGAAAACTTCATCTCAAAATTATTAAAATTATTATGAGCTATAATCCGCTGAATTATTTGATCGTCTAAATCCAAAGCAAACCACATTTGATCAAAATTAGAGATCAGACATATCGCTGTCCCGGATATACCGTAACTTCCTTTATTCCGGTAAATTATCGTTGTACGCCCGTCGGCCGGCGCCCGCACTATCAGATTATTTTCTCTGTTAGAACACTGCTGAAGCTGTGCTTCTGCTTCTTCTACTGCTGCTAAAGATGCTCTGTAATTAGCCTCAGCTTCATCTAATTTTTCCAGCGAAGTTGCATCCATTTTCCACAATTTTTTGTAACGAGAATAACTGTTCTCTGCTTGTTTTAAAACAGCCTGGGCTTTTGCCAACGCACTATTAGCCTGAGCTCTTTGCAAAGGAATATCATCATTGGACAGGCGAGCTATTTCATCTCCTGCTTTAACCGCAGAATTTTTTTTGACAAAAAGCTCCTCAATTGTTCCATCTACTTTAGCTACAACATCAAAAGTATTATTTGCTGTAAAAGTTATATTATCCAAATGATAAGTCGGATGAATATCTCTAACAGCTACTTTGGCCGCACTGATCTGAATCTTACGGTTTTCCATTTGTTTTACAATAATACTGTTGCTGCGGTAATTAAGATAAAAACCATATCCTAAAAAACCAGCCACGCAAACAATCAATAAAATAACAGCTATAACAAATTTTTGCTTCACAATAAATGGCTCCTTTTTAAAATTACAAAAAACAACGGAAAATTTATGTTATCTTAAATATATTCGCGAAAATAATATATAAATCCTTCTTTTTTTCTTACACTCCGAGCAATTTATCCAAATAAAATAAAAAACAGGCGCGTAAACAATCTTTACACGCCTGCTAACATGCTGGTGATCCACCCGGGACTTGAACCCGGGACCCTCTGATTAAAAGTCAGATGCTCTGCCAACTGAGCTAGTGAATCACATACTCACATTTAAGTATTATAGCGCCTTAATCCAAAAAAAGCAAAGGAATTTTTTCTTTTTTATTGCACAATAAAAAAGAATTTCTAAAAAAAGAGATGGGCCGGTAAACCCATCTCTTTAAATACTGTTTATTATTCAGCTTTTTCTGCAACAGTTTCAGTCGCTCCTAACCCTTTAACAAAAGCTTTCAAGCCTTCAGTTGCATTCGTTACCCGGGAAAGGCTTGCCGATATCTCCTGGGTTGATGCAGCCTGTTCACGACTGATTGCCGCAGCCAATTCGATTGATTTCGAAATCTCCATAACCGCTTTATTCATTTCATTGAGAGTGATCTGTATCTTTTCTGTTGCTTCCCGGGACTGTTCAGCCAACTTACGAACTTCTTCAGCAACTACCGCAAACCCGCGACCCTGTTCACCGGCACGAGCTGCCTCAATAGCAGCATTAAGGCCGAGAAGATTTGTCTGACCGGCAATGTTGTTAATAAAGTCGATGACCTTTATCGTATCAGCATTTTTTGCTTGCAAAACAGTTGCTTGTTCAACTGCTAATTGAGCTGCTTTAGCCAATTCAGACGCACTTTTTGCAACCTGTTCAACAGCTTCATTTACAGTCTGTGTAGAAGTCGTGACCTCCTCAACGGACGAAAGAAGCTCCTGATTGTTAAAATCTCCTGCCATTCATATTACCTCCCATGAAATTATAAAATTATCAAAAACATTTCTGTTTAGCGTAATAAAAATTCGACAAGAATTAAAAAAAACCTCTTTTTATATAAAAATAATTTTAAAGATATTATCTCTTCTGGGAGTTCTCAACCTGCCGGTTAATAAAAACAGGCCCTGACATAAGTCAGGGCCTGTTTCTATTAACCGGCAACTTTCTATCCTCCCAGGCCGTTTCCAACCAAGTACTTTCGACCTCTATGTGCTTAACTACTGTGTTCGGAATGGGAACAGGTGGAACCACATAGGCAACGTCACCGGATATTTGAAGGTTTGCACCTTCAAAACTATACAGATCCAACTTCATTTATGACATCTTAGTATCTTTCTTGCTGTATGCTTATCTATATAAGTTAAGTCCTCGGCTTATTAGTACTGGTCCGCTGCATTTGTCACCAAACTTCCACTCCCAGCCTATCTACCTCATCGTCTTTGAGGTGCCTTACTGTATTGCTACATGAGAAACTTCATCTTAAGGCAGGCTTCACGCTTAGATGCTTTCAGCGTTTA
>CALCTX010000347.1 GCA_937907035.1 uncultured Selenomonadales bacterium | reverse complement strand
TGCCGTTCCACCGGCTTCCATCAATACATAATCCTGATCGGCAAAATACTCTGCTTTGGGCCCGATAAAGGACTTATCCTTTTGCACAGCATGAACATTGCCCGCCGCAAGGAAATGATTCTGTTTCACTACGGTAAACGAATCGCAAGTCATATGAAGCTCCTCTTTATCTGCCTTAACATTACCGGAAATAGTTCCTGTTTCAGTTTTAGTATTATATTCAGCTTCCTCTCCGGTCATAACAGCTCCATCTTGTTTTAAAGACACATGCCCTTTTGCTTTTGCCACACCGGTTTTAACACTGTATTCTACTGTATCGCCAAACACTTCAGCCGGTTTGCTTTCCTTTTCGGTTTCTCCGGCAGCGAAAACCATCCCAGTTCCCAATGCCAAACAAAGAAACATAGCACAGCCTGAAATCTTTAATCTCTCCATCCCTCTGCCCTCACTTCCTGTTTTTTCGCATAATATGCGCATGACCAGTTATCTTGAATTCTTCAAAACCATCATATCCATCAATTTTATCTCCCTCGGCTATAAAATCATCTTTAGTAAATTTCGCCTTGCCGACAGCTGATAAAATCTCCTGTTTCCCCTGCCAAACAATCTTTTCACCAGTCAGGACCGCACCATCAGACCGTGTTGCCTTTACGCCTTCATCCAGCGTAATATCCTTGGTCTTATCATCATAAAAACCATGTGCTGCTTTCACTTCTAAAGTTTTTCCGTCATCAGAATAAAAATGGCCGACAATATTAAAAAATTCTGCGTTATTGGTAGCTATCTCAACTTTAGATTTTTCCGTTGTTATATCCCAAATTCTCTTGCCTTTCTTTTCCTCAACAACGGATTGATTATTATATTCCATGAATTTTTTGGCGTCCTTTGCCACTTCCTCTTCAGTTGGTGGCTTTGGTACCGTTAAAACAGCCCACACAATCAGCACAGCCAGCAACGCTATGCCACCGTAAAGGAGCTTTTTCTTATTCACTCTGTGCTCACTCCTTTTCAGTCTTCACTGTATGATGTTTAGTATGCTGCATGTCCGGAGGCGTATTCCATCGTTTCTGGAACCACAACCATTGAGTCGGATTTTCCCGAATAACATCCGTCAATATCTTCGTCATCTTTACTGTCAAATTAAACAAACTCTCATTAGTATCGCCACAATCTTCATACCGAAGTGGTTCACCAATAAGCACCTTATGCCGGCCATCCGGCTTCCTGATAATAAATGACGGAATGATCGGTGCCTTGAATTTATAGGCAAAAACTGCCGGCCCCATCGGTGTCGAAGCCGTTTTCCCAAGGAAATCAATAAATGCGCCCCCCGATCCGGCATCCTGGTCAGCCAAAAAGCCAAGGATCTTTCCTGCTTTCAAAGCCCGTGCCGCCGCTAATAATTCACTGGTCCCACGGGAAAAAATCTCAACTCCGATCGTAGCGCGCAGATCATTCAACGCCCGGGTATATTGCTCATTCGGCTGAGGCTTGGCAATGGCTGTTACCGGCATTCCGGATAAGGTATAAGCTGCTGACAGCCATTCCCATGTCCCAATATGCCCGGTAAGCACTACTACTCCATGACCTTCAGCCAAAGCTTGTTCCATTCGCTCTAAATGCTCGATCTCAATATAATCCCGATAATTTTTCGAGTTGAGCTTCGGCATATACATTATTTCCAAAACGTTCCGCGCCATATTGATAAATGATTCCATTACCAATTTTTCTGCTTCCGGACGCGAAACATTAAGTGCCGGCATCATCTGCGAAATAGCCCGTTCCCGTTGCTTTTTTATCAAATAATAGTACAGTTTTCCCAACACTATCCCCATACTTAATAATGCCGAATGCGGCAACAAACACAATATTTTGCTCAATAACATCAAAAACTTATACCGCATAAGTTGCTTAATCCTCCAGGATATAACTGATCACTCTAAATACTTATTTACTATTTTATCCCAAATTCCCTGTATCTTCAAAATAAATTCTATTGCTTCACGGACTGCTCCATGTCCGCCAGTTTGTTCCGTTACCAGCAATGCGTATTTTTTGACCTCAAAAACCGCGTCCCCGACAGCGATCGGCAAGCCAACCTTTGTCATTATCGGCAGATCAATAAGGTCATCTCCGATATAAGCAATTTCCTTATCACTTAAAGAATACTTTTCTTTAAGTGTCTCATATGCTGCCCGTTTGTCGGGATTTCCTTGCCAAAGATCTGTTATCCCTAACTTTTCAGCCCGAATCCGTACCATCTCTGATTGGCGTCCGGTAATTATCGCTGATCGCAACCCCAGCTTGTGCCAAGTTGTAATGGCCAGACCATCTTTTACATTGAACGGTTTATACATTTCCCCGTGATCACCGACATAAATCCCGCCATCAGTAAGCACTCCGTCAACATCAAATATTATTAATTTTATATCTGCTGCACGCTCTGCCGCCAGGCTCATTTACATAACCCCCTGCCGCAACAGATCTGTAAGATGTACCAATCCGATCGGTTTATTATCTTCAATAACCGGCAGTACTGTTATCGGACGTGGCTTATGCTTCTCCATGATATTAAGTGCCGAAACTGCCAATTTTTCTTTGGTAATAACGATAGCTTTAGTTGTCATCAGTTCTTCAACCGGCTCGTCCAAGAATTTGCTGCCTTTGGCCAGGCAGCGACGGATATCGCCATCGGTTACCAACCCGATGAAATTTCCCCGGTCGTCTACAACCGATGTTGCTCCCATTCCCTTTGATGTCATGACAAACAAGGCTTCCTTTGCTGTCTGCCCGCTATGAATGACCGGATTATCTTCCCCGGAATGCATAACATTTTCCACCGTTAACAATAAACGGCGTCCCAATGAACCACCCGGATGAAACATCGCAAAGTCCTGGGCCGTAAAATTCCGAGCCGAAAGCAATGCGATCGTTATCGCATCCCCCATTGCCAAAGCGGCAGTGGTACTGGCTGTCGGAGCCAACCCCAACGGACAGGCCTCACGCTCTACCCCAACATCAATAAAATAATCGGCATTTCTCCCCAATGTCGAGGTACGCTTGCCACACATAGCAATAAGCTTGGCCCCGATTCTTCTTATCACAGCCAAAATGTTGATTATCTCATTTGTTTCGCCACTATTGGAAATAGCTAAGACCACATCATTTTCCGTAACCATACCAAGATCGCCATGAAATGCTTCAGCCGGATGCATGAAAAATGCCGGCGTCCCGGTGCTTGCCAAACTTGCAGCGATTTTCCGCCCGACATGACCGGATTTGCCGATACCGGTAACAATTACTCTGGCTTTGCACTGCAGAATGCAACAAACCGCCGCTTCGAATTCATCATCGACCCGGTCATACAGCTTGGAAATAGCTTCCGCCTCTATTTTCAATGTTTCGATCGCTTTTTCCTTTATCACAATGCCCGTCCCCCTGATAAACTGCCTTTCAATTCAATATCAATAAAGTTTCTTCCTGACAATATTATAAATTGAAAGAGCATCTTTGAGCAAATCTTCCAGCTTATCAAGATATAAGCTGTTTGGCC
Source organism: uncultured Selenomonadales bacterium (assembly GCA_937907035.1). The sequence goes on along the minus strand of CALCTX010000347.1, from coordinate 2,124 downwards.
CGTCACACAATGCCTCTTCCGGATTATCATGAACCTCCATAAAGAGCGCATCTACCCCGACTCCAACTGCAGCCCGGGTAAGATATTCAATATATTCACGATTGCCGGCCGAAGCAGTCCCTGCACCGCCCGGCAGCTGAACACTATGTGTAGCATCAAATACTATCGGATAACCAAATGATCGCATAATCGGAAAACTGCGCATATCAACTACCAGATTATTATACCCGAACGAAGCTCCCCGCTCCGTCAGCATGATCTTTGATGCTCCGCCTTCGTGAAGTTTATCAACCACATTGCGCATATCATTCGGAGCCATAAACTGACCTTTTTTTACATTGACAACCCGCCCGGTCTGTGCAGCCTCATAAAGAAGATCGGTCTGACGGCATAAAAACGCCGGAATTTGCAAGACATCAGCAACCTCAGCTACCGGTTTTGCCTGATTCGGCTCATGAATATCCGTAACGATCGGTACCTGCAATTCATCTTTGATCTTTTGCAACATTTCCAATCCTTTTTTCATCCCCGGTCCGCGAAAGCCATTAAACGATGAGCGATTCGCCTTATCAAACGAAGCCTTAAAGATATACGGGATTCCCAAACGCTGAGTAATTTCCTTTATCGTTCTGCCGATAAAAAGGCAGCGTTCCAACCCTTCCAAAACGCAAGGACCGGCCAGCAGTGTCAGTTCATTTCCGGCACCGATCTCAAAATTGCCTACTTTAACTGTATTCATTATTCTGCCACCTTTCTCAATCTATTTCATATTTTTGTAAATTTCATTTACTAACGCCAAATCTTCGGCAGTATCCACACCGACAAACCGGTCTTTTGTTTCGATAACTTTGATGCGGTAACCATTTTCCAATGCCCGCAACTGTTCCAGCGATTCTGCTTCTTCAAGTGCAGTCGGCTTCATTTTAGCATATTGCAGTAAAAATTCCCGCCGATAAGCATAAATCCCAATATGCTTATAAACCTTAGCTTTCCCAGTTACCCGCGGATAAGGAAGCAACGACCGGGAAAAATACAAAGCATATCCCTCTTTGTCAGTAACGACCTTCACATTATTAGGATTGTTCATTTCCGCTTCATCAACTATTTCTGTTTTAACCGTAGCCATCTGCAATGCCGGATCACTGACAAAAACTGTGCCTAACTCATCAATAAGAGTCGGCTCGATAAGCGGTTCATCTCCCTGAACATTGATAATAATATCTGCTTCAGTATACCGTTCAGCTACTTCAGCCAAACGGTCGGTTCCGGTCGGATGATCCTTAGCTGTCATCATCGCCCGGCCACCGTTATTCTCTACCGCTGCCTTTACCCGCTCATCATCAGTTGCCACCACAACCTCATTTAGCGTTTCAGCTTTTATTGCCCGATCATAAACCCGGCAGATCATCGGCTTTCCGCAAATATCAGCCAGGGGTTTGCCCGGCAAACGCGTTGATGCATATCTTGCCGGAATAACACATAAAATATTCATCTTTCCGCCTTGTCCTTTCAGTCAGCATTATTATTATCATGCTGCTCTGTATCCTCAAAATCTTCTTCACCGAAAGCAGTTTTCTTAACCGGCACAACCGGTTTAATATCCGTGTGGTGAGCAATATTTTCTGCCAAATTTTTTTCAAGAAGCTGCCGGAAATCATCTTTCCCTTCAAGGAAATTGACTTCTACACAGATCACATATATCGGCAGACTGTATTGCCGCTCAAAATCAGCTCGTGGCAACTGCGGTACTTTAACAGCGTCCTTCTCGGTTATAACAATAGCCTCTGCATCCATCTGATGCGCTTGATTAACAACATCCAAAAGCTCGCGGACAGTATAATCATGATGATCAGGGAACCGCAAGCTCTCAACAACAACTGCACCGATATTGGAAAGCGTTTGTTCAAAAGACGACGGATTGCCGATAGCAGAAAGTGCCATAACCTTTTTATCTTTGAGTTCGGAAACAGGTATTCCATCTGCTGAGATATTACGGAACCAATCATCAAGTCTGATCAGGCAACGCGGCTGATGAATACTCTCCACGATCAGAGCCTCTTTGTTGTATTTGGAAACCATACTCCGAATATATCCCCGGGACTTCTCTGAAGACTGATCCACCTT
>CALCTX010000346.1 GCA_937907035.1 uncultured Selenomonadales bacterium | reverse complement strand
AAGGGGAAAACCTGCACTATGGCAAAAAAGTAAATATCAAGGACCCGAATGACGCCAATGCTTTGGGAATCGGTATGGTGCATCAGCATTTTAAATTGGTTGATTGTTTTTCGGTGCTGGATAATATTATCTTGGGAGCAGAAACTACACGTAACGGTATTTTGCAGAAGGATGAAGCCAGAGCAAAGGTGATGGCCTTGTCCGAAAAATATCATTTGCAGATCGATCCTGATGCACTTATCGAAGATATTACCGTCGGAATGCAGCAGCGTACGGAAATATTGAAAATGCTCTATCGGGATGCCGATATATTGATCTTTGATGAGCCGACTGCAGTACTCACGGTGCAGGAAATCGCTGAGCTGATGAAGATAATGAAGGGATTGGCAAATGAGGGACGAAGTATCCTCTTCATTTCGCATAAGCTCAATGAGATAATGGCAGTCGCCGACCGCTGTACAGTCATTCGTAAAGGGAAATATGTGGGAACTGTTGAAACAAAGGAAACAACGGCGCAAAAATTAGCGGCGATGATGGTCGGCCGGGTGGTAAATTTTAAGGTTGATAAAAAACCGGCCAATATTGGCGAAACGATACTTGAAGTAAAAAATATGCAGGTTACCCGCGACGGTGGGCGACGGGACGCAGTACATGGTGCCGGCTTTTCGGTCCGCCGGGGCGAGATTGTCGGCATTGCCGGTATCGATGGCAATGGGCAGTCGGAACTTATTTATGCGTTGACCGGTATTATTCCCATGAAGAGCGGAACGGTCATTTTAAATGGCAAAGATATATCCAAAGCATCGGTAAGAGAGCGTTCCGTCGGCGGAATGAGCCATATTCCGGAGGATCGGCATAAATATGGCATGATACTTGATTATTCATTGGAAGATAATCTTATCCTGCAAAAATATTTTTTGCCGCAGTTTACCAACGCATGGGGGATACTGAAGCGTGAAGAGAGCAGGAAGTTTGCGGAAAAACTTATCGCTGATCATGATATCCGTTCCGGGCAGGGTGCGGAGACGATAGTGCGGACGATGTCCGGCGGCAATCAGCAAAAAGCCGTTATTGCCCGGGAACTGGAAAAAGAGCCGGAACTGATAATTGCGGTTCAGCCGACCCGCGGGGTCGATATCGGGGCGATAGAGTTTATTCATCGGGCTCTTATAGCTGAACGTGATAAAGGGAAGGGCGTTCTGCTGGTCAGTTTTGAACTTGATGAGATCATGGACGTGCCGGACCGTATATTGGTCATGCATAACGGCGAGATCACCGGAGAATTTTTGCAGGGGACAGTTACGATGGAAGAACTTGGCCTTTATATGACCGGAGCGAAAAGACAGGGTGAACGGTATGTTTAAGATAAAGTGGTTAAAAGCTGATAATATCCAGACATTGATCGCTTCGTGGCTGTGCGTGTTGATCGGTTTGCTGCTCGGACTGGTCACGTTGTATCTGATCCGGCCGAAAGAGGCCTTTGAAGCTTTTTCGATTATTTTAAAGAACTTTATGATCTTTTCATTGCCGGAAATGGTAGTTTATTATTTCGGCAGTACCTTGGTAAAGGCTGCTCCATTGATAATGTGTACGTTGTCCGTAATTTTTGCATATAAGGCAGGACTTTTTAATATCGGAACTTCCGGACAGTATACTGTTGGGGCCGGAATAAGTCTTTATTTGGGAATCGCTCTCAAAATGCCGTGGTATATCTGTATTTTGGGAGCAGTTATTGGTGGCGCGCTTACCGGGGCACTGATCGGTGTTCTCAAGGCTTATCGGAATGTTAATGAAGTAATTGCGGGTATAATGATTAACTGGATTGCTCTGTATGGTGTTAATATGTTGCTGCTTTCCGTAAAAGAAACATCGGGAACACATACGTTGTATCTGCCAACCAATGCTGTACAGGCATTGATACCAAGCTGTGGCTTATCGTTATTATTCGGAAGCAATGAATTTGTTACGTTGGCTGTGCCGACAGCATTCTTTTTTGCCGTCGGGGTTTGGTTTGTTATGGAAAAGACCAGACTCGGTTATGAATTAAGAGCAACCGGTCTCAATCGCAATGCAGCAGTTTATGCCGGAATGAACGCATCACATAACATTGTGCTGACGATGGCTATTTCCGGAGCACTGGCGGCACTGGGTGCATGTTTTCTTTATTTGAGCGGTATAGAACAGTGGGATTGCTCACAGACAACGGTCCCTGCTATGGGATTTAATGGTGTGGCGGCAGCTTTTTTGGGAGCTTTGCATCCGCTCGGTGCGGTTATTTCCGGTTTCTTTATCCAGCATATTACAAGTGGTGGCAGCTATGTAGATAAGATGATCTATTGTTCAGAGGTTTCAGATCTGATAACAGCGATCATCATCTATTTCTGCGGATTTGTATTTTTCTTTAAGGATAAATTGCGGGAACTGTGGCAGGAATATTGCAGCCATAAAGACACAGCGGTTGCCAAAGGAGGTGATCGCTGATGGCATTGCTCGTTCAGTATTTGCTGGTTTATGAAGTCGTACTGGTTTTGGTTGCCATCGGTGGCTGCTTTAGTGAGCACGGCGGTATTATCAATTTGGGGTTGGAAGGAATAATGGTCATCGGAGCGATGGCCGGAATACTTTCTATGGAGTTTTTTGCGGACAGTCAGCCGTTTGTGATCGTATTTATGGCCATGCTTATGAGTGTGATCAGCGGGATGCTGTATTCTCTCCTTCTGGGCGTGGCGGCAATTCGGTTTAAGGCTGATCAGGTGTTGGTCGGAACGGCACTCAATCTTTTGGGTACAGCAGCAGCAACAGTTGTTATCAAGGCATATAATATGTCAATTGATCCAATTAATATCAGTTCGGAGATAAGATATATCGAGCAGAAAAAGGCATTTGTGGTCAATGTTTTCGGTATGGAACTGAGCTGGCTCTTTTTCGTAGCGGCAGCGGTTTTGATAATTTCGTTGATAGTCCTTTATCGGACTAAATTTGGCTTGCGGCTTATGGCCTGCGGAGAAAATCCGGCTGCGGCTGACAATGTCGGAATAAATGTCAGCCGGATGCGCTATTATGGCGTGCTGATTTCCGGCGCGCTGGCCGGATTGGGCGGCTTAGCGTATGCTACGGCAGGCGTGAGCTCGATGACATTTGAAAAAGGCGTTGCCGGGTTTGGCTTTTTGGCCTTGACAGTTATGATCTTCGGCCAGTGGCGGCCGGATTACATAGCTTTGGCCGGTCTGATATTCGGTTTTTTTCGGGCATTGTCCAATGTTTACGGGGGATTTGATTTCTTAAGTGCACTTAATATCCCCGGGCCGTTTTATAATATTCAGCCCTATTTGATATCACTGATCGTGCTGATATTTGTTTCCAAACGCTCCAAGGCGCCAAAGGCTGAGGGTATTCCATATGATAAAGAAAAACGCTGATCAAGGAAGGATGGATCTGTTATGTCGGTAAAGAAAATAATATTGCTTTTGTTATGCCTGTGTTTTGCGGCTCCCGGCGGAGTACAAGCGGAATGGATCACCAATGGCGCCTGGCGGCTTGATACTGCAGCCGGGAATGGCTTGCCCCGCAATTTCCGTTTGTGCAGTGATGCGTTTCCGGATGATACTGAAGAGCTGCCAAGCCGGGAAGGGTTTGACACGTTGAAGATTTCCGGCAGTGCCCAGCCATCCGGCGGGGAACTGGCACCGCTATATCAGAAGTTAAAAGCGCAAGCACCGACAGCGGCAATTTATTTGCTCGATCTGCGGGAAGAGTCGCATGGATTTATGAACGATCTGGCTGTAAGCTGGTATATCAAGCACAATCGGGCTAATGTCGGCAAGTCTCAGGCCCAGGTGATGGCTGAAGAAAAAGCGGCGTTGGAGACTTTGCCCGGTACGGCCGTTACGGCAGTGCCGTTGGGCAAGACAGATACCAAACTGTTTACTGCGTATACCGGCCGGGCAGAAAGTGTTATGACTGAGCAGGAAGCTGCGGAAAAGGCTGGTTTTCGATATATGCGGTTTGCGGCTACGGATCAGGAATGGCCGCGGGCTGAACTGGTCGATGCATTTGTTGATTTTGTGAAAACATTACCGGCTGATGCCTGGCTGCATTTTCATTGTCATGCCGGTCATGGCCGGACGACAAGCTTTATGATGATGTATGATATTTTGCGTAATCCGGGCGTGCCCTTGGAAGATATTGCAAAGCGCCATCATCTGTTAGGCGGGACTGATATTTTGGCCGGCAGTACCAAGGCCAACGACAAAGCAGCCGCGATCAATGACCGGGCTGCAAAGATGAGAGAGTTCTATGAATTTGTGCAGACGAAGGATCCGTTGCAGACTAAGGTTAAATGGAGCATCTGGTTACAGAAAGAATAATGTAATAAATTACACATAAAATATTTATGTGTAATTTTTATAGCAGATATATTGACTGATTTATATGGTTATATGTAAAATGGTTGCAGGTGGTGATAAAGATGAGTTTTACACATGATAAGCGTGAACAATTGTTGGTCAAAGAACATTTTATATTGACACATGGTGGCAGTATAAATGATGTGGTCAAGCGTCTTAATGTCTCTAAACAAACAGCTTATAATTATTTAAAAACCTTAATTGATAATGGTTGTTTAAAAAAAGAAGCCGGTAAATATAAAACTGTTGGGGCACAGCAGTATGAGAAAAAGGTAATATTGGCCGGATTGGATGAGTCGGATGTATATATGGAATGGGCAAGAAATAAGATAACTGTGCCGAAAAATGTAGAACAAATATGTCAGCATGGATTTACAGAAATTCTCAATAATGCAATTGACCACTCCGGATCAAAAGAAGCGATAATTTTTATAACAAATGATTTCTCTTCTATAAAAATAATAATTGCTGATGCAGGAATAGGTATATTTGAAAAGATAAGAAAAGAAAAAGGCTTGTCGATGTTGCATCATGCAATTATTGAATTAGACAAAGGAAAGGTTACTACGGATTCGGTTCGTCATAGTGGCGAGGGAATATTTTTTACATCAAAAATGTTTGACCAATTCATGATATTGGCTAATGGCTTGATATATAGGGCAAAATCAGAATATGACTATCAGCTTTTTAATGAAGATAAGGAACTTGAGAATTTGTCCGGGACAGAAGTATTCATGGATATCTGCAAAGCATCGGCAAAAACTGTAAAAGAAATATTTGATCAGTATGCTTTGGATAATAATGATTTCCAATTTTGCAAAACAGTTGTGCCGGTCATACATTTGCTTGATCGGCGTAATGAGGATACGATGTCGCTGGTGTCACGGTCGCAGGCTAAACGATTGTTGAATGGATTTGAGAAGTTCAAGGTTGTGATGCTTGATTTTTCAGGTATTGAATCCATAGGACAGGCTTTTGCCGATGAAATATTCAGAGTTTATCCCAATCTGCATAAAGACGTTGCGATTACTTATGAAAATGCCAATGCGCAGGTAGAACACATGATAAAACATGTAATGCGGTAAATTCGGTCTGCTGTAACAATGTTTAAAAGGAGCTGTCGCATTAAGCCGATACTCTTCTCGTCATTCCGGGTCCGGCATGACGGAAGCTTAATGCGACAGCTCCTTTTTATGTGTTTGATTTTATTTTTATTGTACGCGGAGATTGTCCGGTTTGGGGATGCGCTTGCCGTCCGGAGTGATAGCTTCGACCGGGCAGACGATCGCGCAGAGATGACAGCCGACACATTTCTTTGCATTGAAGGTCAGCTGGTTTTCATCGAGAAGCAGAGCCTGATGTCCGGCATCTACACATGATGTTACACAGCGGCCGCATTTTAGGCACAGGTCACGATGGATTTTCGGATAAACGATCGTATCGCGATCAAGGTCATCTGCCGGAACAATATTCGGCAATGCTTTGCCGACAAGTTCTTCCAGTGAATTGTAATTTTTTTCTTTTAAGTATAGCTGCAAGCCGAGGGTCATATCCTCGATAATGCGATAACCGTACTGCATTACAGCCGTGGCAACCTGTACGTTGCGGCAGCCGAGCAGGATGAATTCCAAAGCATCTTTCCAGGTCTCGATACCACCTATGCCACTTAATTCGATGTTTTTAAGGCCGGGGTGTGAAGCGAGATCATAGATAAATTTCAATGCGATCGGTTTTACGGCTTTGCCGGAATACCCGGAAACGGCACATTTACCACCAATATCAGGATAGGATACGAATGTATCCGGATTGATACCGGTAAGACACTTTATCGTGTTGATAGCGGCGATTCCGTCGGCTCCGCCTTTGACACCGGCCAGAGCCGGAACGGTAATATCCTGGATATTAGGGGTCATCTTTGGAATGACCGGCAACCCGGAAGCATCTTTTACGATACGGGTGTAATGCTCAACCAGTTTCGGATTCTGACCGATATC
>CALCTX010000345.1 GCA_937907035.1 uncultured Selenomonadales bacterium | reverse complement strand
TTAGCCGAACAGGTTGACTTGATGTTGGTGATTGGTGGCAGGAACAGCGCGAATACGACAAGGCTTGCCCAATTATGTGCAGAAAAATGTAAAACCTACCATATTGAAACTGTGGCGGAGCTGCAGGACAGATGGTTTGATAATATTGAAAATATTGGTATCACAGCAGGTGCTTCAACGCCTGACTGGGTTATCAGGGAGGTATATGAAAAGTGTCAGAGGATATGAACAACTGGTTGGAAGAAGAAGTACAACAGGAGGTAAAGGAGCATGAGGTTGTCAAAGGTGAAGTAATCCAAGTCAGCCATAATGAGGCATATGTGTATGTTCAGGGCCTTGGCAAGCAGGAAATTCCAATTCCGAAAAATGAGCTTGCTTATCCGACTCCTGAATCCGCTGAGGATGTAGTCAAGGTTGGGGACATCATTGAAGTATTTGTCGTTTCCATCGGTGGTGAAAATGGCGGTGTCCTTTCTAAGGTAAAGGCTGATAAGCTTGTTGCCTGGAAAGAGTTTGATGGAATCGTTGATCGTAAAGAAGTTGTCGAAGCAACTATTTCGCAGGTAGTAAAAGGTGGTCTCGTTGCTGCGGTTAAAGGTGTACGGGCATTTATCCCGGCTTCGCAGATTGATCTTCATTTTGTAAAAGATCTCAATGTCTATGTTGGTCAGACTGTAAAAGCATTGCCGATTGAAGTAGATATTAAGAAGCAACGCCTTGTTTTGTCGCGTCGGGCAATCCTTGAATCCGAGAGAGAACAGAAACAGGCGGAATTGTTTGCTACATTGGCTGAAGGTCAGACTGTAAAAGGTGTTGTAAAACGTATCGTTGATTATGGTGCATTTATTGATATCGGCGGCGTTGATGGATTGGCTCATATTTCTGATCTTTCCTGGGATCGCGTAAAGCATCCGTCTGATATACTCAAGGTTGGACAGGAACTCGATGTATATGTAAAGACATTTGATCCTGAGACAAAACGCATTTCCCTCAGCGTTAAAGATACGATGGAAGATCCGTGGTTTGCCCGGGCTGCAAAATATGAGGAAGGCAGCATTATTCAGGGTAAAGTTATTAAGCTCACTGATTTCGGTGCATTTATGGAAATTGAGCCGGGCTTTGACGGCCTGATTCCGATGGGCGAACTTGCTGAGAAGCGGATTGCTAAGGCTGATGAGGCTGTACAGGTTGGACAGGAAGTAACGGTAAAAGTACTCCATATTGATACGAAGAGAAAACGTATTTCTTTGAGCATTACAAAAGCAGCTAAAAAAGAGGAAGAGGCTCCGGCTGCTGAGTAATCTGATTTGAGTAATAGTGATGTTTGCAATGAGGGCTTTCATATGCTTTTGCATGTGACAGCCCCTTTGTGTATTATGGGGGATATATGGCAGCAGGAAAAATTATCCGGATAATTGAAGATAGTTTAGCAGAAGAATTAGAGCTGGTTGTTGGCGATAAGATCCTTGAGGTAAATGGAGAGCCGCTTAAAGATATTATAGACTTGAGCTTTGCCTTTGCTGATGAAGAAATAGAACTTTTGGTTGAGCATGAGGATGGGGAGCAAGAGTTATTGGTTTTTGACAAGGATTATGATGAAGAACTGGGCGCAGAATTTGAATCGGCAGTATTTGACGGAATACGCCATTGCGCAAATCATTGCCATTTCTGTTTCGTCGATCAAGTACCTCCGGCTTTGCGTTCCAGCTTGTACGTTAAAGATGATGATTACCGGCTGTCTTTTTTGTATGGTAATTTTGTTACTTTGACCAATATGGGGCAGGCTGATTTTGACCGGATCAAGGAATTGCATCTTACACCATTGTTTGTGTCCGTACATACGATGAATATGGAATTAAGGAAAAAACTTCTTGGTTGTGACCGGGCAGGATTGCTTATCGGGCAACTTGATAAATTGGAAGAGGCTGAGACTGAGTATCATACGCAGGTGGTTTTGTGCCCGGATATCAATGATGGAAAAGAATTGGATCATACTATCGAAGAACTGATAAAACGTCGGCCATATGTTCAATCATTAGCAGTAGTACCGGTAGGATTGACCAAATATCGTGACGGTTGTTATCCTTTGAAAATGTTTGATAAAAAATCTGCAGAAGAGACTATAGAACAAGTTGAGAAATGGCAACGGCGTTTACGTGAGGAAATCGGTGAAGGATTTGTTTATTTGGGCGATGAGTTTTATTTGTTAGCCGGACGGGATATCCCGGCGGCTGAAGAATATGACGGATTTCCGCAGCTTGACAACGGAATTGGGTTAGTTCGAAACTTTATCGAGGAATGGAATCAAAGTGATTCAGATGATACTGGTTATGATAACCCGCTGAAGCTGGCAGTGGTTTCCGGGACAGCATTTGCTCCTTGTCTTGCAGAGTTATTGGATGATCTTAAGATAAAAAATCTTGTGGTTGATGTTTTACCGGTAGTTAATAATTTCTTCGGTGAAATGGTAAATGTTTCCGGGTTGTTGACAGGAAAAGATATAGCTGAGAGTATAAAAGCAACAGCCGGACAATATGACGGCTTTATCGTTCCGGAATGTGCGTTGCGGTTGGGTGAGAACATTTTTCTTGATGATATGACATTAACAGATTTGCAAAAAGATGTATCCCGGCCGGTTATGACAGCTTTAGGCGGGAACCGGTTGCGATACCTTTTGGCACATTGGTTTGAGGTTGAAGAAGACAGAGAAGAAAAGCTATATATGTGGCAGAGTAATGCTGCTTATACAAAACCGGCTGATTGGAGGGAGAGTATAGATGAGTAAACCGATAGTAGCAATTGTAGGACGCCCGAATGTCGGGAAATCAACTTTGTTTAATCAGATCGGCAAACGGCGGGTGTCAATCGTTGATGACTTTCCCGGAGTTACGCGGGACAGGATATACATGGACGCTGAATGGCTGGAGCATCATTTTACAATGATCGATACGGGCGGCATCGAGCTTGAATCAAGTGACAAATTGCTTGATTCGATGCGGCAACAGGCGCAGATAGCTATTCGGGAAGCTGATGTTATAGTATTTATAGTTGACGGGCGTACCGGGCTTACCGATGGAGATGTGGAAATAGCGCGGATCCTTCGGGCAGCAAAAAAACCGGTTATTTTAGGGGTAAACAAGATTGACAGTCCTAAACAGGAACTTGATGTATATGAGTTTTATAATCTCGGTCTTGGGGATCCGATTGCGATCGCTGCGGCAAATTCCTTGAATCTTGGGGATTTGCTCGATGCTATAGTAGAGGCTTTTCCAAAAAATGACGCTGAAGAGGTTGACAATGATGAAATCCGTATTGCGGTTATTGGCCGGCCAAATGTCGGTAAATCATCATTGGTAAATACTTTATTAGGGGAAGAACGGGTTATTGTCAGTGATATTCCCGGAACAACCCGTGATGCGATCGATACGCATTTTACGAAAGATGATACAAAATATACACTTATTGATACTGCGGGAATGCGCCGCCGGGGAAAGATTGACGAACCGGTTGAACGTTATAGTGTAATGCGTTCCTTGCGGGCGGTTGACAGAGCTAATGTAGTTTTGATGGTTATAAATGCTTTCGAGGGGATAACCGAGCAGGACAAAAAGATTGCCGGTTATGCGCATGAATCGGGAAAAGGCGTTATTATCGTTGTAAACAAATGGGATATTTTCCCAGATAAAAATGAAAAATCAACTTTGCGCTTTACGGAAGAATTGCGCAAGGAGATTGCCTTTTTGCAATATGCACCGGTCCTGTATACTTCAGCCCTTACAGGCCAGCGTGTCCAGCGTGTGACGGAACTTGTTAAGTATGTAGCGGAACAGCAATCCATGCGCATTCAAACCAGTGTACTAAATGAACTTTTACGTGATGCCGTTTCCGTTAATCCACCGCCATCTCATAAAGGCAAACAATTAAAATTGTATTTTATGACACAAACAGATATTGAACCGCCAAAGTTTATTATTTTTGTAAACGATCCGGAATTAATGCATTTTTCTTATTTGCGGTTTATAGAAAATAAACTTCGGGAAAACTTTGGCTTTGAAGGAACGCCAATCAAGCTTATCGTTCGTGGGCGGAAAGAGGAGGACGACGAATGATTGGAACAGTAGTTGCCTGTTTGTGCAGTTACCTTGTCGGTTCTATACCAAATGGTTTGCTGATCGGAAAAACGATATGGGGCATTGATCTACGTGAACATGGGAGCCATAATATCGGAGCGACCAATGCCTGGCGGACGATTGGCAAAACAGCAGGTTTTACTATTTTTTTGCTTGATCTGCTAAAAGGCGTTTTAGGTGTTTGGCTGGGAATGCGATTCGGTGGCACATCGTTGGCCTGTGTTTTGGGCGGGATATTTGCTATTATCGGGCATTCCTGTTCTGCATTTTTGAAATTTAAAGGCGGAAAAGGCGTGGCGACCGGGCTGGGTGTCATTGCGATGCTGATGCCGTTGCCGACAGCAATCGTTTTTGCCGTTTGGTTTATTATCGTAAAAGCTACGGGCTATGTTTCGTTAGGATCGATAATCGCTGCGGCACTTGTACCGGTTTTAGCCTGGTGGTTTGATCTGCCGTCGGAAGTGATCGGATTTGGCATTTTGGCGGCAGCATTTATTATTATCCGGCATCGCGAAAATATCAGCCGGTTGCTGGCCGGAACCGAATCAAAGATCAAAGCGGCGAAACATTAAGATGTTTATTCCTTTTGAATGATAAAACATAGATAGCATTAGTATTTTTCAAGGATATATAGGCGTTTTATAAAAAAATATAGACATTTAAGGCATTATTGCGAAAAAAGCGATAATGCCTATTGTCTTTTGTAAATGAAAAATGATATAATATCTACTGTGTATAGAACAATATCCATTGTAAAAGTACGGAGGCGTTATAAGTGAAAAAAGAAAAAAGTGGGTTCTTTTTAGTAAGGGAAGAAATTTTGCCGGAAGCTATTAAGAAAACTATACGCGTAAAAGAAATGCTGAAGCGTGGCGATGCCAGAACGATCAATGAAGCAGTAGAAAGAATGGATTTGAGCCGTAGTGCTTACTATAAATACAAGGATTATGTATTTCCTTTCTATGAAGCAAGTCAGGATAAGATAGTGACACTTACGTTCCTGTTGGAGCATAAACCAGGTGTGTTGTCCAGTGTGCTCAATACCATTTCCAGTGATTCTGGCAGTGTACTTACGATAAATCAGGGAATCCCGCTTCAAGGGGTGGCTAATGCGACGATATCTATCGAAACTATGAATTTATCGATAGATTTGGAAGCATTGCTTGACAAACTGCGCATGGTTGATGGCGTTAAACGTCTTGAGGTTTTGGGACAGGCATAGGATTGGTGCGGATAATGGAGAAAACGGTAAAGATAGGGCTGCTTGGTTTTGGTACTGTTGGGACAGGTGTAGTCAGAGTATTAAAGGAAAATCGGGCAGAGATAAAT
>CALCTX010000344.1 GCA_937907035.1 uncultured Selenomonadales bacterium | reverse complement strand
GGCTTTCGTCGTCTGCCATTGCTTATACGCCTGATAAAACTCCTCCCGGTTATCCGCAATATCAGATACGCTGCCGTCTACCAATGCCAATTGTTTTTCCGGCTTCAGAAGTGTCAGATTTTCATTTTGACCATGAATATCGACCAGATATTCAGCAATCTGTTTTAAAACAGCAACTGTCTGATGACTGCCATTGACCAGCACCGCCGAACGCCCTTTAGTTGATACCTGACGGGTAATGATCAGCGTATCATCATCAACGTCAATTGCCAAATCCGTTAAATATTCACGAAGTCCCGGTTCATCAGCCAACTGAAAAACAGCCTCTACCCTCAGCCAATCGCAATCCGAACGGATCATATCAGTCGTCAGACGATTGCCAAGTACTGCCCCTAACGCATCAATAAGAATAGATTTGCCGGCACCTGTTTCACCGGTCAATATATTAAGCCCTTTGTCAAACTCGATCTCCACATGTTCCAGTAAAGCAAAATTCCAAACGGTCAGCGTCTTAAGCATTTGCCCACCTCAATCGATCATCATTTCTAACTTCTTAATAACCCGGGGAACTGCACTTTTCGGTTTGATAACGACCAAAATATTATCATCACCGGCAACTGTACCAATAACTTCCGGCCATTTGGCATAATCAAGCGAAGAACATACTGCATTGGCAGTTCCCGGCAATGTCTTGATAACAATGATATTTTCACTGCTGTCAATATTCATTACCGAATCCTTAAACATTCGGGACATCCGGCTTTCCGAAAAAACAATATTTTTTTCTGCCGGGAACGAATAACGGTAACGGCCGTCGCCAATCGGTACTTTTACCAGCATAAGCTCTTTGATATCGCGGGATACTGTCGCCTGTGTTACCGAAATATGCTGTTCTCGTAAAGCGTCTGCCAGATCGTCCTGAGTTTCAATTATCGTGTTTTCAATAATAGCTTTGATCTTTGCCTGTCGAACTGCCTTCATGTTTTCACCTCACACTGAATTAGGAATTATATAAAAGCTTGGTACGCATTATCTGATAATAATTCTTATCGTCGAATTTGACGATCTTTGCCGGCTTTTCCGCCTTTCTGACAACCACATCATCCCCTGGCAGCAATTGGAAGCTTTCCTGTCCGTCAAATGTTACGATGATATCCTGATGCATAGCTACGATATGAATAGTAACCACATCTTTTTCATCAATAACTATCGGCCGGGCATTGAATGTATGCGGACATATCGGTGTCAAAAGCAAAACCTTCAGTTTCGGATTGATTATCGGCCCGCCCGCTGAAAGCGAATACGCTGTCGAACCTGTTGCCGTCGAAACTATAAGCCCGTCAGCCTTGTAGTCCATGACCTTTTGACTGTCAATACTCAATCCCAAATGAAGCATACGGGCAACGCCGCCTTTGGTAACAACAACATCATTTATCGCATTGCCCAAAAATCTCTCCTCTGCATCGCCACTCTTTACATATCCCGAAACGACCATACGCTCTTCAATATAATACTGACCGTTGATTATCTTCTCTAATTTGTTCTCGATTTCCGGCAGCTCTATATCAGCCAGGAATCCAAATGTTCCGATATTGATACCGCAAACCGGGATATCACGGGAACAAAGCCGGCGACATACGCCTAACAAAGTACCATCGCCACCGATACTCAAAGCCATATCTATCTTCATTGTCCCGATATCGTCGACACCGTATTCCTCATAGCCAAAAAACAGCGCTTCATCCATCGGCATAACCAGCTTAACTTCTTTTTGCTCAAAAAAATTAACGATCCGCCGCACAACCATATTTGCTTTTTCTTTATCCACATTGGGAAAAACCGCTATCGTCAGCATTGTGAAACAACTCCTGTTTCTGTCATTTATCAAGCTCAGCGTGCGCTGCCGCAACCACATTGTCTATCATTTCATCTGTAACAATATCCTCG
>CALCTX010000343.1 GCA_937907035.1 uncultured Selenomonadales bacterium | reverse complement strand
CATCTATCTGGCGGAATTCTCTCGGTACCTTATATGTAGCCAGGTTTTGCCGCAAATATTTCTTTAACGCTGCCAGCTCAACCGTTTCACCATCTTGTACACAATAGTAAAGACAGCCGGCCTGACCGCGCAACCGGTCTTCAATCCCGATAACCGCAGCTTCCCTGATCCCCGGATAATGATAAACCAGCTCCTCGATCTCCCGCGGATAAATGTTTTCGCCCATGCTGATGATCATGTCCTTGATCCGGTCAACAATATAGATATACCCATTCTCATCAATCTTCGCTACATCACCGGTATGGAGCCAACCACCTTCCAATGCTTTTTTCGTCTCCTCCGGCAATTTCCAATAGCCCTGCATAACACTCGGACTCTTTATCAAGAGTTCACCCGGCTCATTTGGTGCTGCATCCGTACCATCTTGTCTGACCGTTTTTACCTGCGTTTCACACAACGGTAAACCGATCGAACCGGCAATCGACCGCCCCGGCGGATTAACCGCTACAACCGGCGAACATTCCGAAAGCCCATATCCTTCTAAAATCTCCAATCCAAACTTAGCCTTGTAGTCCTGAGCAATCTTTTCCGGCAAAGCCGTACCGCCGATAACCGTCAAGGTAATTTGTTTCATAACCTCAACTGTAGCAAATTTTGTCAACAGAGCACAAATTGACGGAACAACAAACAAAACATTTACCTGCTGCTTATTGATTATCTCCACTGCTTCTTTTGGCGCAAACGAATCCAAAATAACTGTTGACGCACCACAAGACAATATACCCATAATATTGCAAGTCCAGGAAAAACAATGATAAAGCGGCAAAACACAAAGACTCCGGTCTTTATTGCTCAGTTGCAAAATTTCCCGATACTGCAAAGCATTGGAAACCAAATTTTTATGCGATAACACAGCCCCTTTTGGGAACCCCGTTGTTCCTGAAGTATATATAATAGCTGCCAGATCACTCTCTTTAAGATCAGCAACGACCGGTGCCTCCGGCGCGCCACTGTCTATGCCGACACTGGCAATATCAAACATTGCCAATCCTCCGGCATAATCTGTCATTTCTTCATCTAAATCTAACGGCTTATCAGAAAAAATATGATGTACTTCGGCATTTTGCAAAATATATGCCATTTCCCGTGGCGTAAGCTGGAAATTGATCGGTACAACCACAGCCCCCAAAGAAACAATCCCCAAATAAGCAAACACAAAGTTCGCCGAATTACGCGAACAAATTGCCACCCGGTCACCACGGCGAATTCCGGCTGCATACAAACGGTTCCGGCAAAAACCGATTGCCTGTTTAAGACCACCATAGGTTGTCTGCTGATCACCTTCAACGAATGCAATATCATTCTCAGGAATATCCGCCATTATCTCATGCGCTAACATTCTAACACTCTTTTCTGATAAAAATTAGACTACCATAAAAGATTTTACCACTTTTAGCGCCGAAAACAAGAAAAAAATAGCGCTGTTAACCAATTTGTTAACAGCGCTTTTTCTTAAGCCTCTGCGTTATAACGCCTTGTATCAGGAAACTTGCGTCAGCAAGTTTCTTCTTTCGTCAGCGTTTCAACGAAGCAAGGATATGCCCCCGCTTGTTTATTCCATAAGTTACTCGCCACCAAAAGAGGCGGAGGACATCTTTGCTGAGTTACTGCTCAATTTCTCATAAAGTTCATCAAAACGCCGGCTTATCTCATCATGAGTATCCCGCGTGATCTGTGGCATTTCTGCCCCGTCAAAGGCTTCACCGAAAGCAAATCCGGCTTGTTCAAAGCCCGCTTCGATCGCTGCCTGCATCTGCCTCAGCCGCTCCGGATCATTACCGGCAATAGCTACTGCCAAATTAAAAATACGATCAGCAACCTTTTCTACCGAATACTCCCCACCTGGGGCAATGGCTGCCGCTGCTTCTTCCGGCGTAGTCCCGACCGGCGGCAAAGCGAATTTAAACGCCTCAACCTGCACACCGTCAAAATTCAGCATACCAACCCCGGCATCAAGCCAACTCTGCAGTTTAGCATTAGCTTCGGTCATTGTCTGGATCATCAGGTTCATGCTTTTCTCAATACCGGATTTTAAAACATCAACCTGCTCCGTACTCAACCCCTTGACTGCTTCGCCATGCGCCGTTGCTGCCGCTGACAGATCGATCCGGGCTGGTGCAACCGTATCC
>CALCTX010000342.1 GCA_937907035.1 uncultured Selenomonadales bacterium | reverse complement strand
ATTAAAATTTTTTAGGGGATAATAATATACATAAGAAAAAGTTAAGGTTTATGCCATATATAGATATTGGGGACATCTTTGCAGAGTTAAAAATAATATTAGCAGGTGATTTTTATGGAAATGTTAATAGGCTTTATAGTCCTTATAGGAGGACTGACGCTTGGTATCCACTTTGGCGGTATGGGTACGGCTTTGGTCAACGGGATGGTAGTAATGATTTTCACATTTCTATTTGGCTACAAACCAGGAAAACCACCAATTGATATAATGCTCATCATATTGACCGTAGTAACCTGCGCCGCTGTTCTGCAAACAGCCGGCGGACTGAATGTCATGCTGAAATATGCAGAAAAATTCTTACGTTCCAATCCGAAGCGCATTACGATCTACGCTCCGATCACCACTTGGTTTCTTACGGTCCTTTGCGGTACAGCACATGTAATGTATACCATTATGCCGATCATCTATGATATTGCCATCAAGCAGGGGATACGCCCCGAACGGCCGATGGCTGCTGCCTCAATATCCGGTCCGATGGGGTTGACTGCATCTCCGGTTTCTGTTGCCGTGGCTTCTATTGTCAGTCTGCTTCTGGGTGCAGGCTACAGCTGTACAGTAGGAACCGTTTTAATGATATCCGGGCCGGCCACATTTTGCGGCATTCTTGCCGCCGGATTATGGAGCTATAACCGTGGCAAAGATCTGGAGGACGATGAACGGTTCCAGAAATTTATCAGCGTTCCCGAAAACAGGGAATATGTTTATGGTGAAACAACTACTCTGGAAAACACGCAATTTCCGAAGCAAGCTTACTGGGCAGTATATATTTTCTTCGCCGGTCTTATCGCTATTACCGTCCTTGGCAATATACCATCCTTGCTGCCGCATTTTGCTGCCAGCGCCACTGCTCCGGCTAAGCCTCTTTCCATGGTGTTGGTAATCCAAATGATCATGTTCACAGTTGGCGGACTTATACTTATCTGTTGCAAACTGAATTCTAAAGAGGTACCGAACAGCAGTGTTTTCAAAGCCGGAATGACGGCTATAGTAACAATTTTCAGTGTTGCCTGGGCCGCAGATACATATTTTTCACATTATATGCCCGTCATTAAATCAGTATTGGGCGGAGCTGTTCAGGAATATCCCTGGGCGTATGCGCTCCTGTTGTTTACAACTTCAGTTCTGACAAACAGTCAGGGGGCTTCTATTGCCATCATTACACCGATGGCTTTATTGATAGGAGTAGACCCTGTATACGTAATAGCCTTTACCGCAGCCGCTTACGGTTATTTCTTCCTGCCGAATTATCCTTCGGATTTGGCAACCATCGAATTTGACCGGGCAGGTACAACCAAAATCGGAGGTTGGCTGCTCAATCACAGCTTCATGATACCGGGCCTGATCGCAGTATCTGTCAGCTGTCTGACCGGCTATGTATTAACTAAAATTCTTTTGTAAAATAATATACAAATAAAGCGTCAAGCTCTGACAAAGCAGCTTGGCGCTTTAATATTTTTTATGAGAATAAATGATTTATTATTTGTTTCGTGAATGATTGCGCATTGATTGCGGGAAAATATTTATCGGGACTTGCTGTGTCGTTTCAGACTGAATGGCCTTTTCATCAGGGGGAGGAACAAACCGGCAAATGGTCAGTGTACCGCCGATGACAATAATAAATGCTGCCAGCAGTGGTATCATCATACGCTTTACGAGGGAAAATGAAGAAATATCGGACATACCGCTGCAGGCAAGCATGACCGAACTAATGGGCGACAGTGTGCGGCCGATACTGGAGGAAAAGTGCATTGCCAAAAGATAAAAGATAACATGAGTATCTGTAGCCTGTGCCAATATCGGTGCCAAACCCGCAAAGCCGAAGAAGGGCGCATTACCGGTACCCATAAGCATTGATAAGAATAATATTACCAGAGATATCATCAGAATCATCGGTACAAACCCCAGCCCTAACCGGTTAAAGGTATCTACGATCGTATCAATTGCCCCTGTCAACAGGATACCTTTGGCAAAAACCTGACCAGCCACAATCGGAACAATGACGGGTGCGACTTGTGCGCCCATCGCTGAAAAGAAGATGTCTCTTCCCTGAACAGCATCTTTTATCTTGATGCCGCTGAAGATTTCGGCATAAAACACAATAAACATACTTATAAATACAGCTGACATCAGGTTTATTTCAACAAAGCTGATAGTCAGGTCGTTAAAGCAGAAGACTATGATAAGAGGCAGAAACGGCAGAATGGCAAAATAATTCGGGGCTTGCTTTTCTATGGTTTCGTCCTCGGCTGTATTATCCAAGAAATCAATTCGGTTTTCGATTTTATCCCATCGCATCTGCAAATAATAAATGAGAGGTGCGACAACTAACATGGCCATCAGGACCAAAGGAAGTTTGTAATTAAGCCATATAAATACTCTGTCCATGCCGGCGATATTGGCGATCGTATCCATTCCCGGTTCTGCCGGAGACCAATCTATGCAAAGAGTAGAAGCAATAACCGCAGCAGCTGACGGCTTGCTGATACCCAGGCTGATTAAAACAGGATACATTGTAACCATCAACATTATTGCCAGACCTACCGGTGCGGTAAAGCAAAGCCCCATAAACATTCCCAGTATCCAGGTACCGGCCAGTATGACATAAGGACGGTTGAATCGCAGAAGCGGCTTGCTGAGAATTTTTACGAGTGCGGCAGAAGCTCCGATATGTTCCATATATTTCGCATAGGCACTCACGCACATAATGGTCAGTCCGATTTTAGCCAGCGTATCACTGAAGACGGCAATCGCCAGATCGAACATCATCATAAAATAAGCGCCGGGGTAAGAATAGTCATTTGGCAACAGCGACTTATCGTAAAGACCGAAAACAGAGGACAGAAAAAGCAGCAAGAAGCCACAAAAAATAAGCACAACTTTCGGCGAATATTTATTTATTATCAATTTAATTGTCAAAAGAATGACAGCTAAGGCGATTATCAATCCCATAATATGGCCTCTTTGCAGATAATGATATATCTTGTTTCAATGCGAGTCATTAAACTAAAGAGTCAGGCTGTATAGAGGGTTTAACGGATAATTGCTTCGAGTGCAATCTCAATCATATCATTGAAGGACTTTTCACGGTCATTAGTGCTGGTTTCTTCGTTGGTTATAAGGTGATTGCTGACTGTCATTATGGCTGCAGATTGAACATGGTGTTTAGCCGCAGTCAGAAAGAGAGCAGCAGCTTCCATTTCAGCCGCAAGTATTTCGTAAGAAGCCAGTTTCTTCATGTTTATTTCATCATCAAACAGGCGGTCCTGACTGAGAACATTGCCGACGTGGAATGTTTTTTTAAGCTCGCGGGCAGCGGCAACAGAATTTTCCAGTAAGCTGTAATCAGGGATCGGAGCAAAATTGATCGATGGTCCGAAGATGTTATGCGGCATACTGGAGTCGGTTGTTGCGCCCAGAGCAATAACGACGTCACGAACCTTTACCTTTTCATTTAGTGCGCCACAGGTGCCGACCCGGATAAGTTTTTTTACGCCGTGGTCCTGAATAAGCTCTTCTGCGACCATGGCCATTGACGGCATGCCCATGCCGGTTCCTAATACAGAGACCTTA
>CALCTX010000341.1 GCA_937907035.1 uncultured Selenomonadales bacterium | reverse complement strand
CCTTCATTATTAATTCATTTTCTGGTTCGTGAGGTTGATGTACGGTTAAAAGAGGAGAAAAAGTAAAGGCACCTGCAAGGTGCCTTGTTTTGACATTTGCGAAAGGTTGGTTACAACGGTGAATGAGTTTGAGGGCAGATTGAAGCTGATATCCGCGGCATTTGTATTGGTGATCGTAGTTTTAATTGCCCGGATCGGTTATCTGCAAGTTTATGATGGAGAAAAATATTCTCGATTGGCAGAAGGTAACCGCATACGTATAATTCCGAAAATAGCGCCGCGCGGCAACATTTATGATCGTAACGGGGCTCCATTGGTAAATAACAGGCCGGGCTTTGTCGTTTCTTTGTTGCCGTTGACGGAGAAAATTCCGAATGAAGTTATTGATCGTCTGGCAAATCTGTTAAATATTCCTAAAAAAGAGATACAGGCAAAGATAGATGCGCATGAGGATTTTGCGCCGATACGTATAAAGGCGGATATCGGTCCGGAAATAATGACGATAATTCAGGAGCAACGGAATAGTTATCCCGGTGTTATTATTGAAGCCCAACCGATAAGACAATACATTTATAAAGAACAAGGTGCGCACATATACGGATATGTAAGTGAGATAAGCGATGCCGAGCTGGAAAAAAAGAAAAAAGACGGTTATCGTATGGGCGACATGATCGGCAAATTTGGGCTTGAGCAATATTACGATCAGGAAATCCGCGGCAAAGATGGCGGAAAACGGGTTGAGGTTGATGTAAGCGGCAAATTGGTACAGGAATTGGGCGAAGAGGAACCGAAGCCGGGATATGATTTTCACTTAACGATCGATCATCGGATTCAGATGGCTGCAGAAAAAGCAGTTGATGACCAATTGTCTTCTATTGGAGCGGGGGCAGCAGCCGCAGTAGTTCTTAATCCGAAGACCGGAGAGATTTTAGCGATGGTAAGCCGACCGGCGTTTGATCCAAATTTGTTTGTCAATGGCATTTCGGAAAAAGATTGGAAACCGATCAATGAGAATCCTAATCATCCAATGGTAAATAAGGCGATCAACGGAGAATATCCACCGGGATCAACATTTAAGATCGTTACCGGTGTAGCAGCATTGACAAATGGCAATGTAACACCGGAAGAAAAGATACTTGATACCGGCGTGTTTTATATTGATGAGAAAACCAATGCCGGCGGGGAAGTTTTAGGTTGGTTGAATTTTGAAGAAGCGATGGCGCATTCGGATAATTACTATTTTTATGAAATGGGAATCCGGATGGGGATCGATGTATTGGAAAAATATGCCCGAATGTTTGGCTTGGGGAAAGAAACCGGGGTGAATTTACCGGATGAATCGGAAGGCTTAGTAGCAAACCGTAAGTATAAAATGGATACATTTGAAGAGGAATGGTATCCGGGAGAAACCTGTGATGCGGCTATCGGCCAGGGGTTCCAAGCTGTTACACCATTGCAAGCGGCAATGGTAATGGGCGAGATCGCTGCCGGAGGAAAATGTTATCGTCCTCATTTAGTAAAAAAGATCACGACGGCAGATGGACAGATGATCAAGGAATTTTCTCCGGAATTGGTTTCGACCCTTGAGGTGCCGGACAGTGTTATCCGCTTGGTTCAGCAAGGACTGAAAGGTGTTACGCAGTATGGTACAGCAGCGGGCGTGTTTGCCGGATTTCCGGTTGAGATTGCCGGGAAAACCGGTACAGCAGAAAATTCTCAAGGTGCAGATCATGGTTGGTTTGTTGCTTATGGACCTTTTAATAATCCTGATGTAGTTGTTGCTGTTATAGTTGAACAAGGAGGGTTTGGGTCTCTTTCGGCAGTACCGATCGGGAGACGGATACTTGAGGCGGTTTTTGATATTCCGGGACAATTAATGGTTGAAAGCAAGACGAATGAGACAGAGCCTGCTGCTCCGGTGCCGACAGAAAAAAAGAAAACTCCGGTAGGGCCGGTACCAAAAAAAGAACGGTTGAATAGAAAAACACAAACAGGTATAATAACACCATAATCATTTTTTTTACAAGCAGGATTTTTACATTTTTAAGCGAATAAATAAAACTAGGTATCTAACAAAAATATTTTTTGCGAGGCAGCTATGAGTCAGGAAATAGTTAAATTTAAAGGTGGCCGCGCGGGAATAACGCTTGTTTTTGATAAACAGGCCGAATATGCAGCCATAGAAAAAGACATAAAGAGTAAATTGCTTTCAGGAGCAGATTTTTTCCGTTGCGGAGCAACTATTTTGATCCAACCGGGACAGTTGGCTGATGAAGATGAGGAAAAACTAGTCAAGTTGTTCCATCAGTTTGGAGTGATAGTTCATAAGGCAGAGCCGGAAATTCCTAAAGAGGTCTCCAAGCCTGAAGCAGTTGTGCCAAAGGCTGAGCAGAAGCCAGTACCGGATCCGGTGCCTGAACCACCAAAGAATACAGTTCAGGAAATGACGGTTATAGATTATACATTGCGAAGCGGACAGGAAGTTACTGCACAAGGGTCAGTTCTTATTTGTGGCAATGTTAATCCCGGAGCACAGGTAATTGCAGGGGGAAGCATAGATATTCGCGGCACTTGTCGGGGAATTGTTCATGCCGGTGCCTATGGCGATACATCCGCATTTGTGATCGCTGACCGGTTGATGCCGGTACAGATCAGGATCGCGAATTTTATCGCACAGGCTCCTGATCAGATGACTAAACCGAATTTTGCAGAGCGGGCATCAATAAAAGATGGTAGAATAGTAATCGAACCAGTAGAAAGGTAGTGTTCATAGAATGAGTGAAGTAATAGTAATCACCTCCGGTAAAGGTGGCGTTGGGAAGACAACAACGACAGCTAATATAGGATTAGGTTTGGCTATGGAGGGGAAAAAGGTCGTTTTGATCGATACAGATACGGGTTTGCGTAATCTTGATCTGTTGCTTGGGTTGGAACGGCGGATTGTTTATACCTTGGTTGATGTTGTAAATCAAAATATCAATTATGAACAAGCCTTGGTTCGCCACAAAAAATATCCTAATTTGTTCTTATTGCCAACATCTCAGGTCGCTGATAAATCGGCAATAACACCGGAACAGATGTCTGAATTGATAAATAAAATGCGTGCTTCATTTGACTATATCCTTATTGATTGTCCGGCCGGGATTGAGCAAGGTTTTCAGACGGCAGTTATCGGGGCTGATTGGGCAATCGTTGTTACGATGCCGGAAATTTCGGCAGTACGTGATGCTGATAAGATCATTGGTAAGTTACAGGCTGATCAGAAGAGCAAGATCAAGCTCGTTGTCAATCGTATTCGTCCACAGATGGTTAAAGAAGGGACAATGCTTGATATGACAGCGATTGATGATATTCTTTCAATTGAGTGTATCGGTCAGGTGCCGGATGATGAAAAGGTAGTTGATTCGGCTAACCGTGGCACACCGGTTGTTGAGTGGGAAGATTCTCAGGCTGGTCAGGCTTATCGGAATATTGTAAGGCGTGTTTGCGGTGAGCAGGTACCATTTATGGAATTTAAGACAGACGGCTTCTTCGATAAATTGAAGAATTTGTTTAAGTAAGAGCGAGGAGGAGTCACGATGTTTAGTGTATTAAAACAATTGTTGGGCGGTTCGGATAAGAAAAAAGGCTCCGCGCAGGATGCTTCAGAGCGCCTCAAGTTTATCCTGGTTCATGATCGGGCAGCTGTTTCACCGGAAGTAATGGAACACTTAAAAAATGATATTATAAAGGTTATTTCCAAATATATGGATATCAATCCGGCTGATATGGATATCAGTTTAGCATCGGCTGAAGATTCCAATGCCTTGGTTGTAAATGTTCCGATTCATAGTATTGCGCATAACGGGAAAAGAGTATAATAGAGTATATGAAGGCTGCTGACAGATTCTCAGCAGTCTTCTTTTTTGTTTGACTAATGCGATTATTTTTTGTACGATAAAAGACATGGATTTACGAGCATTGAGAGGAAGATCATTTTGCAAAAGAAAAATATCCGTAATTTCTCGATTATCGCACATATAGATCATGGAAAATCGACAATTGCCGATCGCCTTATTGAACGTACCGGCACTTTGACACAGCGTGAGATGTCGGAACAGGTACTTGACAGTATGGATCTTGAACGCGAACGTGGTATCACGATAAAGGCGCAGACAGTACGTTTGAATTATACTGCTAAAAATGGCGAGGAATATGAGCTCAACCTTATTGACACGCCGGGACATGTCGATTTTACTTATGAAGTATCGCGGTCCTTGGCTGCTTGTGAGGGAGCATTGCTGGTAGTAGATGCCACGCAGGGGGTCGAAGCACAGACATTGGCCAATGTTTATATGGCTCTTGAACATGATCTGGAGATCATTCCGGTTATCAATAAGATAGATTTGCCTAGTGCTGAACCGGAACAAGTAAAAAAAGAAATTGAAGATGTTATCGGGCTTGATACCTCAAATGCAGTACTGGCTTCAGCTAAAACAGGTGTTGGTATTGATGAAATACTGGAGGCAATTGTTGAATATATTCCAGAACCACCGGGCGATAAAGAAAAGCCGCTTACAGCATTGATATTTGATTCATATTTTGATTCATATAAAGGTGTTATTGCGCATATAAGAGTGATGGATGGCTGTATAAGAAAAGGTATGCAGCTTAAAATGATGGCAGCGGGAACTGTTTTTAATGTTACTGATGTAGGCTGTTTCCGGCCGGCACCGGTAGAAGTAACTGAATTAAGTGCTGGAGACGTTGGCTTTGTAGCAGGCAGCCTCAAGGATGTCCGCGATGTTCAGGTCGGAGATACGATCACTTCTGTTGAAAATCCGGTTGCAGAACCATTGCCTGGTTATCGTGGCGTAACACCAATGGTTTACTGTGGTATGTATCCGGTTGACAGTGCTGATTATGATAACCTTAAGGATGCACTGGAAAAATTACAGCTTAATGATGCAGCTTTGGTATTTGAGCCGGAAACGTCAATAGCACTTGGCTTTGGCTATCGTTGCGGTTTCCTGGGACTGTTGCACATGGATGTTATTCAGGAACGACTGGAACGTGAATATCATTTGAAGCTTATTATGACAGCTCCAAGTGTTATTTATCATGTTCATAAAACAGATGGTGAAGTTTTGGCAGTAGACAATCCGGCAAAGCTTCCGACGCCACAGGAAATAGACTATATTGAAGAGCCGTTTGTTAAAGCGACAGTTATTGTACCGAATGATTATGTCGGTGCAGTTATGGAAATTTCACAAAATAAACGTGGGGAATATAAGAGTATGGATTATTTGGATATGAACCGGGTGATGATAGTGTATCATATTCCGTTAAGTGAAATAATCTATGACTATTTTGACCAGCTGAAATCAATGACGCGCGGTTATGCATCGCTTGATTATGAATTGGCAGATTATCAGCCGGCTAAATTGGTCAAACTGGATATATTGCTGAACGGTGATCCGGTTGATGCGTTATCAACTATAGTCTTTGCAGATAATGCACCGTATCGTGGCCGTCAGCTGGCGGCTAAGCTTAAGGAGATAATCCCACAGCAGATGTTTGAGATTCCGATTCAGGCAGCTGTTGGTAATAAAATTGTGGCCCGGGAAAATGTAAGAGCTTTTCGTAAGGATTTACTTGCCAAGTGCTATGGCGGTGATATAACCCGCAAGCGGAAACTGCTTGAAAAGCAAAAAGAAGGAAAGAAACGAATGAAGGCTGTTGGAAGTGTTGAACTCCCGCAGGAAGCGTTTATGGCCGTGCTCAAGATACATTGAGAGGTTTGGTTATGGAAACAGGTATATATCTGCATATTCCCTTTTGTCGGCAAAAATGTTTCTATTGTGATTTTCCGTCATTTGCAGGGCGGGAAAAATACATGGAATCCTATACTGCGGCTGTTTTGAAGGAAATAAAAATGCGGTTGGCAGAGTTTGATAAAGCAGCAACTGTTTATGTTGGCGGAGGAACTCCTACAGTTCTGCCGCCTTCTTTGCTTTATCAGATTGTTGGTGCTTTGCAGCCGTTTTGTGATGCGGGGACTGAATTTACAGTTGAAGCAAATCCGGCAACGGTTTCATTGGAATTATTGTCAAACTTGAAATCTATGGGCGTAACTCGATTAAGCATAGGAGTGCAAAGCTTTGATGACAGAAGGTTAAAAAAAATAGGCCGGATCCATACTGCAGATGAAGCCCGGATGGCAGTACAAATGGCTCGAAAGGCGGGCTTTGACAATGTTAATATTGATATAATATATGCTTTGCCAGGTGAAACATTGAATGATGTCCGGCAGGATGTTCATGAAGCTGTTGGGTGCGGAACAGAACATATTTCAATTTATGGGTTGCAGCTGGAAGAAGGGACGGTATTTCACCGCCTGAGTGAACAAGGAAAGCTGTTACTTCCGGACGAAGAAACGGCTGAAAAAATGTATGATCATATTATGAATGAATTGCCTCGGCATGGTTATTATCGTTATGAGATTTCCAATTTTTCAAAAACAGGTTTTGAGAGCCGGCATAATCTGGGTTATTGGCAGGACAAACCTTACTTCGGGATTGGCGCGGCGGCGCATTCGTATATTGCAGGGCAAAGATTCTTTAACCCGATGGATATTCCTGAATATATTAGAAAAATAACTGCCGGTATTTTGCCGTTGAAAGAGGCTGAGCCGGCAACACGTGATAATCAGCTGGCGGAATATTGTTTTTTGGCGTTGCGCACTACTGCCGGGATTGATAAAGCAAAATTTGCATTACGATTTGGCTGCGATATTGAAAGCATTTATGGAAAACAGATTGAAAAGTTAAAGGCACAAAAACTGCTTAATGAGACGGAACATTCTTTTGTGTTGACAGAATTAGGAATGAAATACGGCAATGTAGCTTTTGCTGAGTTTATTTTGTGATAATTATTGATGGAAGGTGGCAGTATGGTGAATTTTCGGGAAAGAGTATTTGCCATTACAGCGGAAATACCGCGAGGCAGAGTCGCTACTTATGGGCAGATAGCCAAAATGTTGGGGCAACCAAAGTGCGCTCGGGCAGTCGGTAACGCTTTACATCAGAATCGCGATCCGGTCAAGGTTCCCTGCCATCGGGTGGTAAACAGAAATGGAGAACTGGCAGTGAATTTTGGGATGGGCGGTGCAGAAATACAAAAAAAGAGACTGTCTGCAGAAGGAATCACTGTTACGGGCCACAAGGTTGCTTTAGAACATTATCAATGGCAGCCTGAAGAATTTGACATATAATAAAGATAACTGTGAAAATATAATAATATTGATAGCTGTTGCATGATGAAAAGTTTCCTCGTGCAACAGTTTTTTATGTAAAAAAATAATTATTAAATACATATTGACTTTTTGTCTTTATCGTATTATCATCATTATCAGAGAGTTAGCACTCACTGGAAA
>CALCTX010000340.1 GCA_937907035.1 uncultured Selenomonadales bacterium | reverse complement strand
CTGCGGCATCTGAATATCCATCAGGATAAGATCATAATCACCTTTTCGGGCTTGTTTAACCTTTTCAACCGCAACCGTACCATCATCGGCAATATCAACTTCAAAACCGGCTTCAGTAAGAATTTCCGCGGCGATTTCCTGATTGAGATCATTATCCTCAACCAACAAAATCTTTTTGCCAATAAAATCCACTTCCGAAGCGGTTTCTTCTCTGTGGTCAGCTTCAGTTACAGTTAACTCTTCAGTAGGAAGCTCGCTCGTCTCTATATTCTCCGGAATCCGGGTTTCTATATTGATAGTAAACTTAGTTCCTTTACCAGTTTCACTTTCAACGGCAATCGTCCCCCCCATCATATCAATAATGTTCTTGGTGATCGCCATTCCTAATCCGGTACCCTGAATGCCGCTGACGGTAGATGTCTTTTCCCGGGTAAAGGATTCAAAGATATGCTCCAAAAACTCCGGGCTCATACCCATTCCCGTATCGTTGACACAAATCTCAAATGCGGCATGGTCAGGTTTTGTTGCCGGTTTTTGTATGATAAAGAGACTGATCCGCCCCCCTGCTGCAGTAAATTTTATTGAGTTACTGAGCAGATTCAGCAGTACCTGATTCAGCCGCAATTTATCAATCATGATATACTCATTTGTAATATTATCCGCCTGCACGAGAAACTCCAATTGTCTTGCCGATATATCAGCCTGAACTATTGCCTGCAGATCAGTAATAATATCAAACCAGCGGGCCGGAACTTCCTCCAGCGTGATATTGCCGCTTTCAATCCGGCTCATATCCAGCACATCATTGATCAACGAAAGCAGATGCTTGCTGGAAATATCAATCTTACTCAGATATCCCCTGACCTTCTCAGACTCATCAACATGAGTCTTCGCCAATTCTGTAAAACCGATGATCGCATTCATCGGCGTCCGGATATCATGAGACATATTAAACAGGAAGGTACTTTTTGCCTTATTAGCCTGCTCGACCGCTCTGATCGCCTTTTGCAGCTCGGCATTGGCTTTAGTCTGTTCTTTGCTGGCGCGAATATAAATACTGAGTGCTACACCAATAAGCAGGATTATTATGAATACAATGACCAAAACAACCTGCAAATGCTCCTTGACAAACCCGATAAATGATGCCTTTACCAGCAGATCATCATAGCCATAACTGATGCTCAGCGGATAGCCGTGTTCCATCACATCAATGCCCCGGTTCATAATCGAGAGCAATTCCTTTTCCCCGAATCTTACGCCAAAGGCAAACACCGCCTGATTCATTAAGCTGCTGTTGAACACGCCGATACTGCACAGCAGGTCGAAGTCCGCGATATTGAGGCCGGTGACCTTTTTGAATTGCGCAGCAGTGCTTCGGTTCGTATGCCGTTTGTTATCGTTCCGGTAGCTACACCATCAACAACCGCCGTCAGGCAGTCTTCAATCGTCGGCAAAAATATTACTTCCGACTCCGGAAAATAACTTTTTCCGTAGGCAAACTGCAAAAGATTCGGTCTGACAACGGCCAGCTTTGCCGCCGACTGTTCGGAAAACGAATCTTTATAAACAAAATGTGCCGGTACAGTCAGAACCTCCGTTGTCTGATAAATACCCTCCTTTTCCGATAACCACATCTCTGCGTAAACCGGAAATACAACATCGAGTTTTCCCTTTTTTAAATCCTCTATCATTGTCTTGTTATCGGCATAACCGGTATAAACCGGTTTCAAATCAATCTTCAGTCCTTTAAACATTTCCGGAATTACACCTTTAAGTATTCCGGTTACCTGCCCTTTTGCATCTGTCCCGCTCAAGGGAAGATAA
>CALCTX010000339.1 GCA_937907035.1 uncultured Selenomonadales bacterium | reverse complement strand
CGTTTCGGAATCCCCTTATTGCCTGCCGAAAACAATGTACTTCTTCAATCCATTCTATCAGTCCAAAAATGTGTCAAGCAGAACCGTCCCCATTGACACACTCCCCAATTGCGCATTACGCATTACGAATTCCGCATTAAATTTACCCTCGTACCCCAAGCATCTCCAGCTTTCCGGCTAACTCAACCGGCTCCGATCCCGCCGGTACAAAAAACGTATCGCCCTTACCAATATCTAAGGTCTCATCACCACAATACAGCTTCCCGCTGCCGGCAATAACCACCCCGATATTAAAACTGTCTTCATGATCAAACGCAACAACCCTGTCAACCGCATTGATCAGCCAGCGGTATGTCTCAAAATACTTGCATCGGCAGAGCAGTTCCTTGGCATAGCCCCGGTAATACCGCAATACCCGCATCGGCTGCCGTGGCTCCGCACTGCTCTTCAGATTCGCTACCGCTAAAGCCTTATCTATATGTAACGGCCGCTTCTTCCCGTCCTTGCCAATTCGGTCATAATCATACAACCGATACGTCAGATTGCTACTCTCCTGTACCTCGACAATAAGGCAACCTGCCCCTATCGCATGAATAGTCCCTGCCGGGATAAAAAACACATCGTCCTTCTTTACCGGCACACTTTGCAAATACTCACTGACACGTCCTTCAGCGATACTGTCCCGCAGCTCATCAGCTGTGGCATCACACTGCAGACCATAAATAAGCTGAGCCTTCGGCTCAGCCTCAACTACATACCACATCTCCGTCTTGCCAAGCTGCCCGTTCTCAAACCTCATGGCATACTCATCATCCGGATGTACCTGAACCGACAGATCCTGCTTCGCATCAATAAACTTGACCAGCACCGGCAGCTCACCAACCGCTTGCCACCGCTGTCCTAAAAACTCCGGGTGTTGCTTCAGCACGTCAGCCAAAGTCTGCCCGGCAAACTCTCCGCTGCCAACAACACTCACCCCGTCCGGATGCACCGAACACTCCCATGTTTCTGCCAGCGGTCTTATATTCAAATCCTTACCATATTGTTCCTTAAGCCGCGTTCCGCCCCACAAATAATCCTTGCCTGCCGGCTTAAGCAAAAACGGCTTACTGAGGCATTGCGAATTTCTGTTTATCATGAACACTTATCTCCTGCCCCAGCTGTACCTCGATCAGCTTCAGCTCACTGTCAGCGATTATCGTATGTTTGCACCCGGCCTGGATAGTGATAACATCCCCCGCCTTTACCGGCTGTTCCATCCCGTCAACTATCGTCCGCCCGGTACCGGCTGTAACAGCCCAAACCTCATCCCGCTGCTGATGATTATGATAATTCATCCTGTGCCCGGCCCGCAGCGTTACCTTGATCGTCACGGCCCCGGCATCAACATCCAATACCCGGTAACTGCCCCAGGACTTCTCGGCAAACATTACCTGCTGATCAAACTTCTCTACAAACGGCTTGATATAACTCGACTGTGTCTTATCCGCCACCAATATCCCATCCGGGCCGGCAGAAATGATCACATCCTGCAGCCCCATCGCCAAAATCGGAATATCCAGCTCATTAACTACATGCACATTGGTACAGGTATCATTCATCTGCCCGTTGCCGATAAGCGGATCATTCATAACCTCAGTCAACGTATTCCAGGTCCCGATATCCTTCCACTCGCCGTTATACCGGATAACCTTGATATCTGCTTCCTTCTCAACTACCGCATAATCAAAGCTTATCTTCTCAAGCTCTGCATAGCGGGCATATAACTCGGTATGCTTTGCCGTACCAAATACCTTCTCGGCAATTGCTAACACATACCCGATCTTAAAGGCAAATACGCCACTGTTCCATAATGCCCCCTGTGCAATATATTCCTCGGCAACTTCAGCCGTCG
>CALCTX010000338.1 GCA_937907035.1 uncultured Selenomonadales bacterium | reverse complement strand
AAAGGGCTTCTGCCTTATCGAGCTTCTCGGCAACTGTCCCACCAACTGGGGACTTACTCCTCTTCAGACTCTTGACTATATGGAAACGAACACTATCCCCTATTTCGTTCCGGGAGTATATAAAGATAAGTATAAGGACGAGGTGAAATAAAATGAAAAAATCAGTCGTTATTTCCGGTTCCGGCGGACAGGGCGTAATTACTGCCGCTATCATCTTTGCCGAAGCCGCAATCATGGAAAGTAAAAATGCCGTTCAATCACAATCATATGGTCCGGAAGCCCGCGGCGGTGCTTCAAAAGCTGAAGTTATCATCTCCGATACTGCTGTCTATCATCCGAAAGTAACCGTACCGGATTTTGTTCTTGCCATGACGCAAAAAGCCGCTGACAAATATTATCAGGATCTCGCCGCTGACGGATTACTGGTTTTGGACACTGATCTTGTCCCAACCGTTCCACCGTTTAAAAACGTGATCCGGATCCCGATCACCAAACTGGCTGTAGAAAAAGCCGGCAAAGCTCTCTATGCCAACATCGTTGCATTAGGCGCAGTAGTAAAGCTTACCGGGCTGGTATCACTGGACACAGTAAAAGAATGCGTAAAGCATCGTGTTCCGGCCGCAACAGTCGATCAAAACATGGCTGCATTGCAAATCGGCTGGGATGCCGCCGCAACAGCAAAATAATTCAACAAAAAAATTAAGAAGCTGACGAAATCAATTCGTCAGCTTCTTTTTATGTTATGCAAAAAACGCTTTTAACAGATCTGTGATCGCGGTCTGATCTTTTGCCCCCATTGTTTCCCGTGCCGAATGCATCGCCAGGATAGGCACCCCGATATCCATCGTCCGCATAGACAAAACTGCTGATGCCAATGCTCCGATAGTCGATCCGCCGGGGATATCCGACCGATTCAGATAATACTGCCAGGGAATATCATTTTGTCGGCAAAGTTCCTTAATAACCGCTATTGCTTCCGCATCTCCGGCATAGGTCTGTGCCGCCGCCTGCTTAAGTGCAACCCCGCCATTTAATACCGGGCGGTTAGTCGGATCGGCTTTGCCTTCATAATTAGGATGCAACGCATGAGCCACATCAGCCGAAAGCATAAACCCGTTACTGATATCAGACTGCATTGCCGATTCATCAAGGCCCAATCCCCGATAAACAGCGGCGATCATCTGCAAAAGCAACGCTGATGCCGCACCCTGTTTAGTCCGGCTGCCAATTTCCTCATTATCAAACAAAGCTATCAGATTGATCCCTGTCCGGTTTCGCTTGGCAACGATCGCATCAAGGCACGCTTTTACCGACGTAAGATCATCCAGTCGCGGTGAAGATATCAGTTCATCGTCTGCGCCAAACAAACAGCCGGCTTCATACGGATATACAGTAAGATCATAAGCCAGCAATTCATCCTTCTTCAACCCCAATTCACTGACAAGCAGTTTCTCAAAAAATGCCTCATTTTTTCCGGTCTTCGCCAGCATCTTTACCAGTGGCATCATTTCCGTCTGGCGATTGATCTTCACGCCGTCATTCACTTGCCGGTTCATATGAATTGCCAGACTTGGTATCGTAAAGAGCGGCCGATCGATATTGACCAATTTCATTTTCGGTGAAAAAGCATCTTTTCCCCGCAATACCACCTTGCCGGCAACAGATAACGGACGATCAAACCAAGTCGACAGGATCATACCGCCATACGGCTCAATATTCAGCATTCCATACCCGTCCCGCATGACACCGGCCTGCGGCTTGATCCGAAATCCCGGACAATCAGTATGAGCCGTAACTATTTTCAATCCGTTTGGCTTCTTGCCAACCCGGAAAGCGATCAAGGTCGAATCAAAAATGCCTGAAAAATATTGTCCGCCCGGCACCAGCTTCCAGG
>CALCTX010000337.1 GCA_937907035.1 uncultured Selenomonadales bacterium | reverse complement strand
TTTTTTAAGGAGATGTTTTGATGAATATAGAACATTATCGAAATTTTATTACCATAGTCGACAGTGGGACGTTGAGTGCAGCTGCCGATATATTGCATATTGCACAGCCGGCATTGACAGCTCAGTTAAAAAACCTGGAAAAGAAATTTTGTGCGCCACTTTTGCATGTGCGCAGGGGTGGTCATTCTGTAGAACTGACGGAGGCAGGAAACGTTCTTTATAATAAGGC
The DNA here is from genome assembly GCA_937907035.1 of uncultured Selenomonadales bacterium. The sequence goes on along the minus strand of CALCTX010000337.1, from coordinate 1,806 downwards.
AAAATACCTTTGTGCGATTGAGGAAAGTATGCAACGGGATATTATAAGTACAATGCGTGGCGCACAGGGGAAGCTGAGTATTAGCTTGTCACCCTCGATGAGTATATCTTTTATCAAAAATTTTTTAGCTGGTTTTTCACAACAAAATCCGCAGATAGAATACGAACTATATGAGGCCGGAATTGAAGAACAGACTGACCAACTGCTGAATGGGATTGTTGAAATTGCTGTTATAAATGCACCGCTTTTGCAAACACAGCGCTTTGAGGTTTTAGCGACACGCAAGGAACAGTTGGGAATAATTTATCATCAGGATACTGCCTGGATTGATTCGGAAAGGATATATCTTGATCTTGATGGGCTGGAAGATGTACCGATTTGTTTGTCGCGAGGCTGCAGTAAACTGTTTTTATCAATATGTGCAGATTCTAAGATTTCGCCGCATATTTTATGTGTAAATACAACAAAAATGGCAGCACTTATGTGGGCCAGACAAAAACTTGGCGTGGCAGTTGTCCCGGTAGGACCGGGAGAAGAATTGCCACCGGAGCTTATTTGCCGCTTTATTCAGGACGATCGCATGTATTTGAATAAGAGTCTTGTAATCGTCAAAGGAAGGAGATTGTCAACAGTAGCTCAAAAGTTTTTACGTTATTATAATGCCAAAGCGTAGGATGATATGATCGCGTATAAAAAATATAGATATTACATATAAAAAAATCCTTGTTGTTGCCACCTTAAGGGAGTATATTATAGATATATTATGTATATCCTTTTAGGAAAGGTTGCTGGAGGGGATTTTGTGGCGATTTTTTCGTTGTTGCTGTTGCTGGTAGCTATTGTTTTGGGATTTGTCCGAAAAATGAATACAGGCCTGTTGGCGTTTGCATTTGCACTGTTGTTAGGTAAATTGGCAGGAATTCCAGACAAGGAAATAATCAAAGGCTTTAATTATTCACTTTTTATAATGTTACTTGGGGTTACCTATTTATTTAGTTTGGCTCAGATGAATGGCTGCTTGGAACTTTTGGCTAAGAAAGTTGTTGCAATGGCAGGGAAAAGAACCTGGTTGATACCGATTATTATTTATTTGTTTTCCACGGTTCTGGCGGCAATCGGTCCTGGGACTGTACCAACAATGGCAATAATGATGGTGTTTTCAATGGCATTGGCCGCGGAAATGGGAATCAATCCAGCCATGCTTTCGGCACTTTCAGTTTTGGGGGCGGCCGGTGGTGGTGTTTCACCTTTAGCATCAACCGGTATTATAGGGATTAATTTGTGTGCCGGATTTGGTGTTACTGGTACGGAAATTCCTTTTTTGGTAAATGGTGTTCTGTCATCGACTGTATATGGAACAATTGTGTATATAATTTGTGGCGGGTATAAGCTGCATTCTGATAAGGAAACCAATCTGAAGGATCTTCCTGATTTTAATTCCAGACAACTCACTACGTTAGTCGGTATCGTTATAATGGTTTTCATGGTTATGATTTTGAAGATCAATGTTGGTTTGACAGCATTTGCTGTAGCGGCGGTTTTGTCTTTTTTACGCGTTGCTGATGAGACAAAAGCGATATTGCGTATTCCTTGGGGAACATTACTGCTTATTACTGGTGTCGGTGTATTGATGAATTTGATAATAAAATTAGGTGGAATTGCTCTTTTGGCAGATATCCTTGCTTCGGTAATGACGGAAAAGACTGCTATGACAGTAATGGGACTTACGGCTGGAATAATGTCCTGGTTCAGTTCGACATCGGGTGTAGTAATGCCTACACTGTTGCCTGTTATTCCTGATATAAT
>CALCTX010000336.1 GCA_937907035.1 uncultured Selenomonadales bacterium | reverse complement strand
CGTCCGGTTCATTTCCTCCGGGAACGGCGAATACTTGTCCAAGGTACGAAGACCGGCTTCCACATGACCGACCTTGACCTGATGATAAAAAGCCGCCAAAGAACCGGCAAAAGTTGTTGTTGTATCACCATGAACTAAAACGATATCCGGTTCTTCTTCGGTCAGCACTTTATCCAACCCAAGAAGTGCCCGCGTTGTAATATCAAACAATGTTTGCCCGGCAGACATGATATCGAGATCATGATCAGGCTTAATGGCAAATAATTTCAATACCTGGTCAAGCATCTCCCGATGTTGCGCTGTAACCGTAACAATCGGTATGATCTGTTCCGGATATTTCATAAGTTCCAAAACTACCGGTGCCATTTTGATAGCTTCCGGTCTGGTTCCAAAAACTGTCATTACCTTAATCTTTTTCCCCATTGCGAGTCCTCCTGTAAGGTATCCTCAATGACTATGTGCCGAATTATTAACATTAAAAATACCAAGCTTATTAGCTCCGAACAATATCGCAAAAACCACACAGCAAACAATCGCAATCGCCATTTTCGGGCTCACTTCCGTAAGCGCTACCGCACTGAGGCCAAGCAATGCACTGATAACATACATAAGCAACACTGCCTGCCGTTGGGTAAAGCCCATATCTAACAAGCGATGGTGCAAATGCCCTTTATCCGGTTTAAAAATCGGCACCCCACCCCGATAACGACGAATAATCGCAAAAGTTGTATCCATAATAGGAATTCCCAAGGCCAAGATCGGTACGATCAAAGCAATCGTTGCCGCACTTTTTACAGCTCCGATTATCGATATACCGGAAAGCATATAGCCTAAAAACATGCTGCCGGTATCACCCATAAAAATCCGGGCCGGATTAAAATTGTAATACAAAAATCCAAACGATGCCCCGGCCAATGCTGCCGTAAGAACTGCTACCAATAAAACCGATTTTTCCAAAGCGACAAGGAAAATCGTTACCGATGCTATCGTTGCCACACCAGCTGCCAAACCATCAAGCCCATCGATAAGATTTACTGTATTGGTAATCCCGACTATCCAAAAGATTGTTGCCGGAACTGCCAAAAATTCCAAATAAAAGTAATCACCAAACGGATCAGAAATAAAATCGATCCGCACATCAAAACCAATAACCAATATACCGGCTGCTACAATCTGTCCCAACAGCTTGACCTTAGCCGGTAAATTTTTATAATCATCCACCAATCCCAAGGCTACAATAAGCGTACCGCCAACCATAAGGCCGATAACCTCATGAGCAGCCTCCGCCTCAGGCTGCAAATTTGCCATTACCAATAACATAGCGGCAATAAAAGCTATATATATTCCCAGTCCGCCAATACGCGGGATTGGATCTTTATGTACTTTACGTGCATCCGGCTCATCAAGAGCACCTGTTTTCCCGGCAAAAGCAATAACACCCGGTGTAATAACGATCGAAACAATAAACGCCGTCAAAAAGCCAATCACATACTCCGGCATAGACAAAAAGCCTCCTTTTTCTTATCGACTTTTAATTCTACCGCAGTCCAAACCAACTGTCAAATCACACTCAACCCAATGCTACCAT
>CALCTX010000335.1 GCA_937907035.1 uncultured Selenomonadales bacterium | reverse complement strand
CAGAGCAGGGCGGCGTGGCAGAGATCGTTGCGGCTCTGTCCGCTGTCGGCGGCAGCAGTTCAGCGTAAGCTGTTCTGTGATGTTTTTTCAGATACCAAAGGTGTCGCTGGTCTCACCTGCCGGCTCGGTCGGTGCTTCTGCCTTTTGCAGAGGTGTCCGCCGGACACCCGCATCCCCATATCCCAACAGGGCGCTCATCAGGCTCGTCATCACCGGCAATGAGGTAATAATCTCCGAGTTTTGCTTTCATAGTCTCTCGACCTCCCGAATTTGATTTCCCCTTTATTTTAGTGGAAACATAAAAGAAAATCGAATGTGCGGATTTTAGCATATAAAAAACAGACACCGTGAAAACACTTTGGCAATTCACGGTGTCTACTTCCCTTTGTTATGCTCTGTTTATATTAAAATATATTGCAGGCAGACAGCAGGAATAGTATTGGCCGTGGCGAATATGCTATTAGAAAAATGTCAGACAAGGGGGCAGAAATATGGGTAAAGTTATTTTGGCATGCAGTTCTTTGACAGATTATATAGATTCAGCGCAGAAAAAGTTGCAGACTGATCATCAAGTTATCTATCTTGACCGGAAAAATCATTTAAATCCGTTGCGTATGAATGAGCTTATTGCGGAGACATTGGCTGCTCTGCCGGATAATACGGATACTGTACTGGTGTGTATGGGCTATTGCGGAGGTTCGTGGGAGAAGATAACTGTGCCGTGCCGTGTGGTTATTCCCAGGGTAGATGACTGCGTTTCGCTGCTTTTACAAACGGATGACAACTATCATCCGAATCTTAAACAACGGGATCATTTGTATATGAAAGATAAGAATCCGCAGGATTTTTCATTGATCAGAGCATTTGAGGGATGGACTGCAAAAATGACGCCGGAGGAGAAGGAGAAAACACGGCGGGCATGGACAGCGATTTATAATGAGATCGATATTGTTGACACCGGAATGTACGATTGTCATTCGGAGATGTATATAGATGAAGCACAACGTAATGCAGAGTGGATAAACGGTATTGTAAAATACGTGCCTGGTTCAAACCGTATTATTGAGAAGCTTTTACTGGGAAAATGGGATTGTCAGTTTTTTGTTGCAGAAGCTGGGCAGACGATAACCAAATATGATTTGTTATCGGAATGATAGAACGTTGAAAATTGTAGTGTTAAAGGTTTTTATTTAGGAGAAAAAGTCATGTTGAATTTTACGAAGTACAAAAAAGGCTATTATCTCCCACCGAAGATGGATTTGGAATGGGCAAAGAAAGAGTATCCGGACAAGGCACCGATTTGGTGCAGTGTTGATCTGCGTGATGGCAATCAGTCACTTATTATACCGATGAGTATTGATGAAAAGATAGAATTTTACAAGATGCTGGTAAAGATCGGATTTAAGGAAATTGAGGTCAGCTTTCCGGCTGCCTCGGAAACGGAGTATAAGTTTTTGCGGCACCTTGTTGATGAGAACCTTATTCCGGACGATGTAACGATTCAGGTGCTTACTCAGGCACGTGAGCATATTATCAAAAAAACCTTTGAAGCGTTGAAGGGGGTAAAGAACGCTATAGTTAATGTATATAATTCTATTTCAGTTGCTCAGCGGGAACAGGTTTTCAAGATGTCTAAAGAGGAGATCAAACAGATTGCCGTCGATGGAGCAAAGTTGTTAAAAGAATTGACGGAAGAGGCTGGCGCTGACTATCGGTTTGAGTATTCACCGGAGAGCTTTACCGGTACTGAACCGGAGTATGCTTTGGAAGTTTGCAATGCGGTTTTGGACGTTTGGCAGCCAACGGCTGACAGAAAGGCGATCATCAATATTCCGGTAACTGTTGAGATGTCAATGCCACATATTTATGCAATGCAGGTAGCCTATATTTCGCAGAACTTAAAATATCGTGATAATGTTGTTTTGTCTTTGCATCCGCATAATGATCGCGGTTGCGGGGTCGCTGATGCCGAGATGGGCCTTCTGGCTGGAGCTGACCGTGTCGAAGGCACGTTATTCGGGAACGGTGAGCGTACCGGTAACGCTGATATCGTTACGATAGCGATGAATATGTTTGCGCTTGGTGTTGATCCGCAACTTGATTTTTCTAATATGCCGGAATTGGTTTCGATGTATGAACGGGTAACGCGTATGCATGTGCATGATCGTCAGCCGTATGCCGGTAACTTGGTTTTTGCGGCATTTTCCGGTTCACATCAGGACGCGATCGCCAAGGGAATGAAGTGGCGTGAGGATACTGATCCGAGCCGCTGGACGGTACCGTATTTGCCAATCGATCCGAAGGATGTAGGTCGTGAATATGATGGGGATGTTATTCGCATCAACAGCCAGTCGGGAAAAGGCGGCGTTGGTTATATCATGGAACAGAAATATGGTATCGATATGCCGAAAAAAATGCGCGAGGATTTCGGGTATTTTGTCAAGGATGTATCGGATCACAAGCACAAAGAGCTTTTGCCGGATGAGATATATCAAATTTTCCAGGACGAATATGTAAATGCTTCTGCTCCGTATACGCTGGTTGATTTTATTTTGAAGAAGGAACCGAATGGAGCCCGTTCCGGCGAGGTAACGATGGTGGTAAACGGCAAAGAGGTTACGTATCCTGCCCGCGGTAATGGGCGTTTGGATGCTATCAGCAATGCGCTGCAGGAAAATCTCGGATTTAGTTATTCCAATTTAACTTACAGTGAGCATGCTTTGGAAATTGGTTCAACATCAAGGGCAATGTCGTATATAAGTATTACTGCTGCTGATGGTAAGGTTTATTGGGGAGCCGGGATGGATACAGATATTATCACATCATCAGTTTTGGCCCTTGTCAGTGCAATCAATCGGATGAAAAATGAAAGATGATTTTAAGTGAAAAGCTGATTTGCAGTATATAAAATAGTTATTAAAAAATTAGTATTTAAAATAACGGCAAAATTTGCATTGATTATTTGGCAAATTTTTGCCGTTTTTTCTTTTTTTTATGAAGTCTGTGGCAGGATTTAGGAGATTTAAGGTGAATATATAACTAGATATGAAACGGAATAAAATAACTTGTGGTTATTTTTACTATAGCAAAAAGTTATTTGCCGTTTTCGGCTCAAAATGTAGGTGAGGTGATTAGAGTGTCAAGTATGGGTGCAGTGCATAACAAGGAGATAGCCGGATCATCGATCATTCATCGTTTTGTTTTGGCAGTCATGTTGTTTTGCTTCTGGATGCTCCTGTCTGGCAACACAGAGGTCAAGTTTATGACTTATGGAGTACTTACGGCAGTAATTACTGCCTGGGCGTGTTATCCGCTTTTGTTGGTGCCGGATAAGGAAAATACAAAGTATTACTTTGTATTCGGAATTAACCCATTCCGTTTGGTGTATTACTTTTTTTGGCTGATGTGGCAGCTTGTCCTGGCAAACGTGGATGTCATCAAAGCTACGGTACGTGCGGAGCTTGATATTAACCCGGGCGTGGTTGTTTTCCGCTACAGGGCAGCACATCCGATGGCGCAGGTGATCTTAGCAAATTCGATCACGCTGACTCCCGGGACAGTGACGATGAATGTGACTGAGGATGGTCTGTTCGAAGTACATGCCCTGACAGATGGAGCAGCTGATGGATTAAAAGACCCAAGCGGGATGCCGGCCAAAGTTGCATGGCTATTTGGGGAAGAATTCGAGTTTGAGTTAATTAGGGAGGATTATTGATATGCAGATATTTTTTATCGTGATCATGGTAGTCCTTCTTATGACGATCGGATTGATGTTGCAACGATTATTTATCGGCCCGACGATTTTTGATCGGATGAATGGTTTGGGTGTTATTACGGCAGATACCATATTGTTGATCGTTTTATTTGGCTTTATGGACAAGCAACCGGGAATGTATGTCGATCTGGCGATGGCATACGCAATGATGGGCTGTTTGGGATCGGTTATATTAGCTAAATATTTAGGGGGTAAGAAATTATGACATGTGTGACTGCGACAGTAGTTCAAAATGTGATAGCTTACCTTCTCATGGGGGTCGGTCTGATTTTTTTGATCGGTTCTTTGATAGGAATGCTCAGGCTGCCGGATTTTTACAGTCGGATCCATGCTTCCGGTAATAGTGAGACATTGGGGACTATGCTTGTATTTTTGGGATTAGCGGTTTATAACGGGTATTCAATTACTTCAGCCAAGATAATCATAATTTTTCTGTTCATTTTTATAGGAAATCCAATTGGTTCTCATATTCTTTCCAAGGCTGCGTATAAAACCGGGCATCCGGTATGGACATTGAGCCGGAAAGAGGAATTGGAAAAGGAGGCGGAAGCTGATGCAGATTTACACGATTGAGGCTGTACTGCTTGTTTTTCTGATTTTGATCACTGTTTGTATTATTTATGAGCGAGACCTTTTAAGTGCTGTAATGATCTATGGAGCCTTCAGTTTTTGTGCGGTGCTGCTTTATTTAATGATGGGTTCTCCGGATGTGGCGTTTACAGAGGTAGTCGTTGGTACTGTTTCAACGATATTCTATGTTATTGCATTAAAGAAGTTGGGCAGGTGGTGTAAGTAATGCGCGGATTTGTAATTACTGTACTTGGACTGCTGACTGGTTTGTTTTACAGCAGCGTAATCTTTTTACCGGAGATCGGGGATAAGAACAGTGTTCCTAACCAACATATTACTCCGGTGTACATTGCTCAGAGTGAATTGGATACCGGTTCAGCAAATATTGTAACGGGAACTTTGGCTGACTACAGAGGTTTTGATACGATGTGGGAGACAACCGTTATGTTCCTTTCGGGGTTGACAGCAACTTTGATCTTGAGCAAATCTACAGCAGGGCGGCGCCCGGAAAAGGATGATGATTACGAATGATGAAAGAGCCTTTTGGCGGAATCTTGTTGAACATTGCATTTCGTATTCTGGTGCCGTTTACTGTTGTTTATGCGATTTATGCTTTGATTTTGGGCGAATCGTCACCGGGGGGCGGCTTTCAAGCCGGTGTTGTTCTTGGATTTGGTATAGTTTTGGCACGGCTTATTCTTGGTGAAGACGAAACAATTTTCAACGTAAAGATGGAAAATTCCCTTGCACTTGCGGGAGTAGGAACTTTCATTTATGCTTTGGCAGGCTGGTTAACTTTGCTCGGCGGTGGTAAGTTCCTTGATTACAGCTTTTTGCCGGTAACGATGGATAAGGTACCGGAGCTTCATGCACTGGGTATTTTAATGATCGAGACTGGTGTAACGATCTGCGTAATGATGACGATACTCAATATCATGGATGCAGTAATAAGGAGGAGTGAGGACTGATGGAAGCGTTGAATAGTTTCCTTGCTACGCGGGGAATTTATACATTAGTCATGATACTTTTCTTCTTGGGCGTTTATGGTATGGTTTTGGCGAAGAATTATTTGAAGAAACTCATGGCAATGAATGTTATGCAGGTTGCAGTAATTTTCTTCTATCTGTGTTTTGCACAGAAGGAAGGCGGGATGATCCCAATTTTGGTTCCGGGCAATGTGGATCCGGCGGCGTATATTAATCCGTTGCCTCATGCTTTGATGCTGACGGCTATTGTTGTTAGTATGGGTACTACCGGCGTTGCTTTAGCACTTTTGATGCGGATCAAAGAATTCTACGGATCGCTGGAGGAACCAGAGATCTTAAGGAGGGCTAGCAAATGACATTAGGGACACACAGTCCTGTATTCATCGTGCTTTTGCCTTTGACAGCATCCCTGCTTTGTTTGGCATTCAGCCGGTTCAGTCGCAAGCTCGGAGCGAGGATGGTTCAGCTTGCATTGCTTGGCTCGTTTGTCAGTTCGGTTATTACATTGCGGGACGTTTTAGCCGGAAAAGGTGGTGCGATGCACTACTGGATGGGTAATTGGCAGCCACCGATAGGTATCGAATTTGTGGTTGATCCACTTAATACCTCGGTGTTGTGTATGATTACCTTTATTTCTTTGGTGGTAAGTTTTTATGGCAAACCGTTTTTGGAAAATGAAGATTGGCTTCATTATGGCGGCTATTATACGCTTTATGGGCTCCTGACAGTAGGCCTTTGTGGTATGACAGTCACCGGTGACGTATTTAATATGTACGTTTATTTGGAGATTATGTCACTTGCCGGTTATGGGCTTATCGCACTTGGTGGTAAAAAATCAATGTTGGCAGCGTTCAGGTATCTGCTCGTAGGAACTATTGCCGCTTCGTTTTATCTTATCGGTATAGGTTATATTTATGCGATGACCGGTTCGCTTAATATGGCTGATATCAGTGTGAGAATTCAGCCACTTATTCATACGCCGCTCTTTGCTTTTGCGGTGGCTTGCATTTTGATCGCGTTTGGTATCAAAATGGCATTGTTCCCACTCCATGGCTGGCAGCCGGATGCATATACATATTCTCATCCGGGGGCAGCGGGCCTTATTTCCGGATGTATGAGTAAGGTTCCGGCATACGCGATGCTGAGATTTTTCTTCTATGTATTCGGTGTTCATAATACGGTGATGGGATCGCTTTTAAATGCTTTGGGTATTATGGGTGTTGGCGGTATATTGATCGGTTCGATCATGGCCTTGGCCCAGTATGATTTCCGCCGTATGCTGGCGTATTCGTCAGTTGCCCAGCTCGGTTATATTGCGGTCGGTATTGCGATCGGCAATATTTACGGTTTTGTCGGTGCTGTGCTTCATCTTATCAATCATGCTTTTATGAAGTGTTGCCTGTTCTTGGTCATCGGTGGTATTTCTTACCGGTTTGGTGAAGTAAACATGTACCGACTGGGAAATCTGCACAAAAAGATGCCTATAAGCAGTATTGCTGTAATTTTGGCATCACTTTCAATGGTTGGTATTCCACCGACTTGCGGTTTCTTTAGCAAATGGTATCTTATGATTGGTGCTTATGAAGCTCAACAGTATTTCTTTATGATAGTTCTTGTTGTAAGTTCGCTTCTTAATGCCGTTTATTATTTCCGTATTGTTGAGCAGATGTTCGTACAGAAGGAAGCTTCCCTTACTGAGATCAATCCGCCTGATACCAGATTTGGTTTGCCGACGAGTATGGTAGTGCCAATCGGTATTACTGCGCTTGCAATTTTAGTTTTAGGCGTTTGCAGCAGTACGATAGTGACTGATGTTATAAATATTGGTTTGCCGGAGGTGTTGTTAAGATGACGATTGTAGATGCACGTCCGTTCTTGGCAGTAGGGATACCTCTTTTGGCGGCAATCCTTGTTTCGTGTACGGATAAATATCCTAATATTCGCGAAGCGTGGAGTACAATAGCTTCTGTCACGACGGCCGGGATAATTTTCAGTATGGTTGGCGGCGTGCTTGATGGGAATGTTTATGAGTATACGTTGTTTATGCTGACTGATTCGGTCGGTCTTACGTTGCGGACTGATCCGGCTGGTATGATATTTGCTTGTTTGGCATCGTTGTTATGGATACCGATCAATTTTTACAGTGTCGGATATATGCGAAATCACCATGAATCGTGGCAGACAGGGTACTTTGCATTTTTTGCGCTTTGTATCGGATCGACAATGGGAATCTCGACGGCGTCAAATCTTCTTACATTTTTCGTATTTTATGAAATGCTGACGATCTGCAGTTATCCGTTGGTTATTCATGAACGTAACGAAGAGGCGTTACTTGCATCACGGAAATATTTGGCTTATACACTTGTGTCCGGTCAGTTGTTTTTAGCTGGTACGGTCGGTGTATATTATATTGCCGGGACAATGGATTTCCAGGCGGGTGGCTTTTTAGCCCGGGGAATGGCACCGGATTGGGTACTTCAAGGATTGTTTGTTCTTTTGATATTAGCTGGCAGTGTAAAGGCTGCTGTAATGCCGTTACATGGCTGGTTGCCGGCAGCAATGGTCGCTCCGACGCCGGTCAGCGCACTCTTGCATGCTGTGGCGGTTGTAAAAACCGGTGTATTTGCTGTACTTCGTATTCTTGGATTTGTGTTCGGACCAAAGCTCCTTTCACAACTTGGTGTTGCTGATGTCCTTGCTTGGGCAGCCGTGGCAACGATGTTGATCAGCTCGTTTATTGCTCTGAAACAGGACAATTTGAAAAAGCGGCTGGCATTTTCAACAATCGGACAATTAAGTTATATTGTACTTGGGGCGGCATTGCTTACACCTTTGGCCTTCAAAGGAGCATATATGCACCTTGTTGCTCATGCACTTATGAAGATCACCCTCTTTATGTGTGCCGGAGCGATAATCGTCCGGACGCATTTGGCGAATATCAGCGATATGAATGGAATAGGCAAGCGGATGCCGGTAACGATGGCTTGTTTTACTTTAGCATCTTTGGGTATAGCCGGATTGCCATTTATTGTCGGGTTTATCAGTAAATGGAATTTGGCTATGGGTGCGATTCAGGCCGGGAAGCCGATATTTGTTTTGGTCTGGCTGGCATCAGGCCTGTTGGCGGTCGGATATTTGATGCCGGTAGTAAAAATTGCGTTCTTTAAGCCTGAACCGACTGGTGATCCGCGCCATTACGGATCGATAAGCTATTGTATGTTGATACCTATTTGTTTTACAACGTTGTTAGCTTTAATAATGGGTGTAAATCCGGATATTTTCCCGCCGGATTTCTATAAGCTGGCTGATATTGCTTCATCGGCGATCACTGCCGGCTGGGGAGGTGGCTGGAAATGATCGATCTCGTTGGCAATCGTAAAGAATGGATAAAGACCATCATATTTTTTGCGAGCTGTGCTGTTTTTCTGGTGCTTGCAGCTTGGTCATTAGGAATACATTATTGGGGTGCTGAAACGATTTTGGAAATGCCGTGCGGTATCTTAGTATTTTCTTTTGCCGGGTGTTCGGTACTGATAGTTGTGGCCAAGATTATTCTGACACCGATCTTGCAGCGTGATGAAGACTATTATCGGAAAGGAGATGACGATCCAGATGCTTAAGAATATTCATCCGGGTATCATCTTTATAGCGATTGGTCTTTTTGCCGCAATGGGCAATTCCAAAATGCGCAAGATGATCCTGGCGTGCTGCCCTATATTGGCACTTATCGGGATATTAAATACTGATATGGGCGGAAGTACCGGTGTTGAACTGGGAATACTTCCTGTGTTGGAAGGATATACTGTTAAATATTTCTTTGTTGATAAATTAAGCTGGATATTTACGTTTATTTTCTGCATTATGGGAGTCATCGGAGGAATTTTCAGTTGTCATAATAAAAGTTCGTTGGAGGCATTTTGCTCGATGGCCTATGTCGGGGCCTCTATCGGGGTCGTATTGGCACATGATTGGCTTACGTTCATATTCTTTTGGGAACTGGAAGCGGCAACATCTCTTTTCCTGATTTGGAATAATCCGGATCCGCGCAGTGCGGGAGCAGGATTCCGATATTTCTTTGTCCATGCTTTGAGTGGCAGTGCTGTACTTTACGGTGTTGTAGTGAAACTCATGGAAGGAGATATATTGGTTCATAATTTACTCGCAGGACCGCATGATGCAGCATTTTGGGCAATTCTTTTCGGTGTATTGATAAATGTTGCGGCTATACCGTTTCATTCCTGGCTTCCTGATGGTTATTCAGCAGCAACGGTTACAGGCAGCGTGTTTATGAGCAGTTACACGACAAAAGTTGCGGTTTATGCGTTGCTTCGTTTGTTTGCCGGCAATGAATTGCTGATTACGGCTGGTGTGATTATGTCACTCTATGGTGCAGTGTTTGCCGTTATGGAAAATGACATGATCAAGTTGCTCAGTTATCATATAATCAGCCAGGTAGGATATATGGTTTGCGGTGCCGGAATCGGAACTGTAATGAGTATGAATGGTGCTACAGCCCATGCATTCTGTGATATCCTGTTCAAGTCATTGCTCTTTATGTGTTGTAATGCCATTATATATGCGACTGGTGTGCGAAAGATAAATCAGTTGGCCGGAATGGCAAAACGATATCCTTTGGTTTGTGTTTGCTTTATTGTTGGTGGTTTTTCTATTGCCGGAATGCCACTGTTTAATGGTTTTGTCAGCAAAATGATGACTGTGGCTGCGGCGGAAGCGGCACATATGGAACTGATTGCCTTGCTTCTGGAATTAGCCAGTGTCGGTACTTTGTTATCCATCTGTTTTAAGATGTTGTACTTTATATTTCTGGCA
>CALCTX010000334.1 GCA_937907035.1 uncultured Selenomonadales bacterium | reverse complement strand
TTCAAAAGTGCAAATTTGTTTTTTATCTGCCTGCACCGAATGGAGAGTTCCACTTTGAATAAAACAAAACTGATCCTGGTTAAGAATAATTTTTTTACCGTTAAGAGTAATAGTAAGACTTCCTCTGATAATGTGCAGAATTTCCTGTTCCATGTGCCAGTGAAGATTGTAGGCAGAACTTTCCAGAGATGTGTCGTAGGTTTTAAAATTTACCGGTACTGCAGATGAAGGGAATTTTTCCGAAGGCTTTAGAAATTTTGTGTCCATTTAATCCTCTTTTTGGCGAAAATAATGCAATTTTATGAGACTATATCACAAGATTTTCTAAAAAAGCAATAATAAAATAAATTCCCAATCGGATAATAAAGGGGAAAAAAGCAATATGGAGAAGATCGGTTTGCTCGCAGGAGCAGGAAGGTTGCCGGTTGAGTGTGCCATAGCAGCTAAGGCTTTAGGTTATGAGGTTTATGCGGTAGCATTGCTGGCGGAGACGGACAAGGAACTTCGTGAGCATGTAACTGATTATGCAGAGATAAATGTTGCCAAAGTTGGCAGTATTTTTAAGTTCTTAAAAAAGCATGGCGTAACGCAGGTTACGATGTTGGGCAAGGTTACCAAGGAGTTGTTGTTCAGCGGTAAGCATGCTTTGCCGGATTTGACGACGATCAAGATTTTGGCATCAATGCGCAATCACAAAGATGATACAATGATGCTGAGTGTTGTCAGGGCGATTGAAAATGAAGGATTTAAAGTCGCGGATCAAACTATACTGCTTAAGCCGTTAATGCCGAAAGCCGGACAGATAACAAAACTCAAGCCTACACCGGAACAGTTGGCTGATATGGAGTTTGGGATGAAGATGGCAAAGGCTATCGGAGGACTGGATGTAGGACAGACGGTTGTTGTCAAAGATTTAGCGGTTATGGCATTAGAGGCTATTGAAGGTACTGATGCTTGTATTGAGCGAGGCGGGAAATTAGCTCGTGGCGGGGCTGTTGTTGCTAAGACAGCCAAGCCGGATCAAGATATGCGGTTTGACGTTCCGGCTGTCGGTCTGAAAACCTTGGAGGTAATGGCCTCGGTTGGTGCAAAGGCACTGGTTATTGAAGCAGAACAGACATTGCTTGTTGACCGGGAAAAAGTGGTTGCTTTTGCGGAAAAAAACGGGATTACGATTGTAGCGATGTAAAGTCAGGCGCGGGATGATTCTCGCGTCCTTTTTTGCTGAATGAGATTTTGGGGAGGTGTGCGTATGTGCAAAATAATGTTTTCTGCCGGTGAAGTATCGGGCGATATGCATGGCGCCCGCCTGGCTGAAGCAATAAAGAAACAGGCACCGGATACTGAATTGTTAGGATTCGGCGGCAAGTCAATGGCTGAAAAAGGTGTACGTCTGGTTGCTGATCTGTCTGATTATAATGTTATGGGGGTTGTCGATGTAATACTCAATCTGCGGCGGATTTTTTCTTTGATGGATAAACTGACTGAGGTTTTACGGCAGGAGAAACCGGATCTGCTGGTATTGATAGATTATCCTGACTTTAACTGGCGGCTTGCGAAACGTGCCAAAAAACTGGGTATTCCTGTATTTTCCTATATTCCTCCGTCAGCTTGGGCTTGGCGCAAGGGTCGGGCAAAAAAATGTGCTGCGCTGGCTGATGAATTTGTGGCAATTTTTCCATTTGAAACAAAGGTATATGAGGATGCGGGAGCGAATATATCTTTTGTGGGCAATCCGCTGGTTGATACAGTAAAGCCATCTATGACCAAAGATGAAGCAAGGCATTATTTTGGCATTGAAGAAGGCATGTATCCGATCATGTTGCTTCCAGGAAGCCGGAAACAGGAGATTGAACTCTTATTGCCGGTTATGTTGGCAGGAGCAAAGCTTATAAAACAAAACAAGCCGGAGGCGGTATTCTTTTTGCCGGTCGCGCAAGGCGTAAACCGGGCAAGGATTGAAGAACTGATCAGGACATCTGGGCTTGAGGTGCGGCTTACTGAGGAAAAGACCTATGATTTGATGGGGGTATCGGAGTTCGCTTTGGCAACATCGGGGACGGTGATAATGGAAGCAGCGCTGATGGGGATGCCATGTATAGTACTGTATCGCTTCAGCAAGCTGAATTATTGTATCGGCAAGTTGCTGGTACATATTGATCATTTCAGTCTGCCCAATATTTTGGCAGGGCGGATGGTTTTGCCGGAATTATTGCAATCAGAAGTTAATCCGCAACGCATTTTAAGTGAGGCGGAAAAGTATTGGGATTTGTCATATTTGGCAAAGGTTAAGAATGAATTGAAGGAAATATCATCTATGTTAGGTGAACCTGATGCATCAGGCCGGGTGGCAGCCCGTATTTTGGCGGCGGCCGGAAAATATGGAAAATCTGCGGGGGAAGCAAAATGAAAAATTATTTGCGTCTGCTTAAATATATAAAGCCATACATTAAGGTACTTGGGCTGGCAATAGTATGTATTGTTGTTGCTGCCGGGGCCAATCTTTATCTGCCTTGGATAATCCGGGACATGATCGACAAGGTTTTAGCCGAAAAAGATATGGTGATGCTCAATTATATCGCGATCGGTATTGTCGTAACTTTTACGATACGAGGCATTTTTTATTATGGGCAGAGCTATTTGGTTTCTTTTGTCGGACAGCGTGTTATTATTGATGTACGAGATGTTTTGTTTCAGAAATTCCAACGTTTGCCATTGGCGTATTTCGACAAACGACAGACCGGGGAGATCATGAGCTATCTTACCAATGATGTTGGTGCAATGCAGAGTGCATTGGTTGATCAGCTGATCGAGCTGGTAACGGAAACATCTATTCTTATCGGTTCCTTGGTAATGATGGTTTATTTGGATTGGAAACTCAGCTTGTTGACATTGATCACGATCCCTTTGGTCGGTGAGGCCATGAAATTGTTCGGGCGCAGTTTAAAGGCATCCAGTCATGTTATTCAGGAGAGGTTGGCAGATATCACTTCCTTGATGCAGGAGAGTATTTCAGCGATCAGGGTTGTCAAGTCATTTGTCCGTGAAGGTTATGAAATCGAGCGGTTCCATAATCAGAATGAACTTAATTTCCAAGCTACGATGAAGAACGTTCATCTCACCAGTTTGCTTACTCCGACCGTAGAATTTTTGGCGGCAGTTGCTGTTACGGTCATTGTTTGGTTTGGTGGTTATGAAGTCGTTAATGGAAAGATAAGTGCCGGTTCTTTGGTAGCATTTTTGACATATGCTGTCAATTTGGCCAATCCTGTTAAGCGTATCAGCCGGGTTTACGGTAATATTCAGAAGGCAATGGCGGCAGTTGACCGGGTGTTTGCAGTTTTGGATCTTGAGGAAACAGTAGCTGATCGGCCGGAGGCAAAAGAACTTCCGGCAGTAAAAGGAAATATTGAGGTAAAAGATGTAACTTTCTGCTATAATGAAGGTGTACCTGCTTTAACAGATATAAATTTTGCCGCGAAGCCGGGTGAAATGATTGCTTTTGTCGGTCCGTCAGGGGCCGGAAAGTCAACGATCACTAACCTGATTCCGCGTTTTTATGATGTCACGGAAGGACAGATCTTTATTGACGGGCTTGATATCAGAGATGTCAAGCTGGATTCATTGCGCAATCAGATCGGTATCGTACCGCAGGAAACGATATTGTTTTCGACAACGGTACGGGAAAATATACGTTATGGGCGCCTGGAGGCTACTGATGAAGAGGTTGTTGCAGCGGCTAAAGCAGCCAATGCTCATGAGTTTATCATGGAAATGCCTGAAGGGTACGATACGAAAATCGGTGAGCGGGGACTTAATCTTTCCGGCGGGCAGCGTCAGCGTATTGCGATTGCCCGGGCAATTTTAAAGGATCCGCGAATTTTGATCCTTGATGAGGCAACTTCGGCGCTTGATACTGAGAGTGAAAAGATTGTTCAGGCAGCTCTTGATAAGCTGATGGTCGGAAGAACTACTTTTGTTATAGCACATCGTCTGTCAACAATTTTCCAAGCTGATCAGATATATGTTATTGATGCAGGTAAGATTGTAGAAAGTGGTACCCATGAAGAACTTTTGAAACTTGGTGGGTTGTACAGTAATTTGTATAATATTCAGTTTGCCAACAACAGGCAGATTGGTTGATCTAAGGGGAATAATATGCAGTTACTTTATAATTTGGCAGCAATATTGGTTGTCATTCTTATCATACCGGTATTTATGGTGCGGGCAATCCGGGAAAAAGGCTTTGTTGAACGTATCAAGCAGTGTTTGGGCTTTTTGCCGGATGAGGAATTGGCCCGGGTGGCCAAGAAAAATTGTATTTGGGTTCATGCAGCTTCAGTTGGAGAGATTGTAGCGGCCAGCCCGTTGATAAAGGAATTTCGGAAAAAATTCCCGAAAAGTCCGATCCTGATCTCAGTTGTTACGACCAGTGGTTATGAGATGGCGCATCGGATTATTCATGACTGTGATGCCATTATTTATTTTCCGATGGATTT
>CALCTX010000333.1 GCA_937907035.1 uncultured Selenomonadales bacterium | reverse complement strand
TGTTGTTGTTTCCAAGGTAAGGGGACCTAAAGGATCAAAGGTTGTAATCGGAATACGACGTGCAGGCGAAGCTGATATTATTCAATTTGATGTAAAAAGAGGTAAAATCAATGAAGAGTCGGTAACATCCGAAATGCTTGATGATAATATAGGTTATATTCGTATTACTGAATTTGCAGACGCAACTGGTAAGCAGTTCGTCGAAGAATATAATAACCTTGAGGCAGAAGGCATGACATCCCTTATCATTGATCTTAGAAGTAATGGAGGCGGCTACGTTGATACTGCAGTAGAAGTAGCAGACAGATTAGTAGAAGAGGGTGCTATAGTATCAATTAAGGATCGTAATGGCCTGGGTGCAACATACAGTGACAATGGTGATGTAACTGCAACCAATGGTACAGTTGAACTGGCAGGCAAGATTGAGCGCACGGGTGATGACGGTCTTAACCTTATCGGTGGTGCAAATTCGGAGTCCGCTGGTAATGTCGGCAGTAATACGCTGAAAGTATTGGGAGCAGCTGCCGGGTCCAAGGTAAACAAGGTTGAAAAATTTACCGAGCTTGATTTCTATGTACCGGCTGCAGCGTTGGAAACTGGTTCAGCTCTGTTGTCAGCAACTGAAAAGACAGACATCAGCGGAGCAAAAATCTGGCTGGAATATGCCCCGGCATATAATCTGACATTGTTGTCTGCAACGTCTGGAACTATCGACAAAACAGGAACAACATATTTTATAGGTGAAAAACAATTAACAGCAGATGCAGACAATAAGTATAAGTATTTTAATGTGGCAAACAATAATACCAATGTGTTAGTTTCTAAAGGACATATTGACACGTCAACTGATATTTCCTGGAAAAACGAAGCGTCAATTCTGACCGGCAAATATACTGATGAAGCAGGAAAGACTTATTCGGCACTTAACGATACGATAGTTTTGAATGACAATCTCAATATCCCGGCCGGTATTACCGAAATATACGGTTCGTACAGCGAAACCGGCAGCGCATCCGGTGGAACCGTTGATATTTCTGGTTTTACGCATGACGATATTGACCTTATCGGTGGAAATGGCGGAAATGCCAGTGGCAGCACACTGAATGTCCGCAGTATTGGTAATAGTGTCAAAGGAATATCTGGCTTTACCAATATCAATTTCTATATTCCGAAAGAAGCGGTTGATAGAGATACAATGCTGAAGGTGAATAGTGCAGTCAATCTTGACGGTACGACGATTAAAGCCGGGGTGGCAACCGGTTCGGAATTGAAAAAGGATAATGTTATCAATCTGTTGGAGGCAGCAGCACTCTCCAATGTTCCGGCGAATATGACAGCTGACCTTTTGGGAACAGGCCTGGTAGAAATAAAAGGTACTGTAAAACAGGATGGCAGTAGGATTGTTTTGCGGATGAATGAAGATGTATCACCAGCATTGGACGAAGACTCTAAATCATTGGCAGAGACCAGAGCCGGCGGTATGGCAGTTCTTAATACAGGAGCAGATTTTGCCACCGGCAAGGGCTTCACGAGTGCGCAGGCAGCGGCTGAGGCTGAAAGCAGTGCTCAGGTGGGCATTGACGGATTAGCTAATAACGCGTCGATAGTAAAGCCGAGTGCCGGCTTTACACCGTATGCGACAATCAGCGGCTCCGATATGCGCTACGAAACCGGCTCTTATGTTGACAGTAAGGGCTGGGGCGTCAATGTCGGCTTCGCGCGGATAATCAATTATGAAAACAGCAAGCTGACATTGGTACCATTTGTCGAATACGGCAAGTCAAGCTATGACAGCTATCTTAACAACGGTACGCATGGCAGTGGTGACAACAGCTTCACCGGTATCGGTATCATGGCGAAGAATGAGCAAAAGAACGGCCTTTATTATGAAGGCAGTGCCCGTTTCGGCCGGGTAAAAAGCGATTATGATGGCGGAGCGCTGCTCGGAAGGTACAATACGGCCTCCAATTATATGGCCTTCCATATCGGGGCCGGCAAGGTACAGAAGATAAGCAAAAAGAGCAGTCTTGATTTCTACGGCAAACTCTTCTATACCCATCAGAACGGCGACAGTCCGACGATAACCCGTCCGGAGATAGGCGACAGCTTCGTGTATGATTTTGATGCCATCAACTCTTACCGGTTGCGTTTGGGAACAAGATGGAATCAGCGGCTGGGGGAAAGAGATGTATTCTATGCCGGAATTGCCTGGGACTATGAAT
>CALCTX010000332.1 GCA_937907035.1 uncultured Selenomonadales bacterium | reverse complement strand
TAATGCTTTGGTAAAAGCACTTTGGGATAGGAATATTGCTCACGATTTAGCGGCTTACGGTGGTTGGAATACTGCAGGCAATGCATTGGGCTTTGCTTTGGCACAGGGCTTATTAACTCCTAAGATGAATGAAAAGGATAAACAATATTTGCTGGAACAGCGCTATCTTGATGATTGGGCTTATCAGGCTAATATTCGGGGAGTGGTTGCCCGTCAGCTTGGTTGGTTCAGAGCTTCCGGAGCCTATTCTTTCTTAGGCAATAAGAAAGAAGCTATAGAAGCGCGGACAACGACATTGATGCGTCGGTTTGCGGATGATAATCTGCCACCGCAGGGTGGTATAGAAAACTTGGAGATCACGTTCCCTTGGAATCGGATGTTTGAAGCCCGCTTTGATTTGGAAAAACATTCTTTGTTGCGTCGCAACAGCCAATGATATGAGCTGGGAAAACATAAATTTTTTTTTAAAAGGAGGAGCATTTTATGAATCCACGTGCTGACTTATTTAACGAAGATCTTAAGATCAATATGCCTAATACTTTCAATCTGCAGGAGTTTGATGATGAGGCAAAGACAGTAGTATTCAAATCTAATATCAGTGTTAAAGAACAAACTTTACCGTTAGCGGTTTTCCTTGATAATACCGTTTTCCCGATGGTAAGAGTTTTTGTTGCCGGCAAGGTCGTTAATGATGATAACCGTTCCCGTGTGCTGGCTTGCTTTAATGAAATGAATAAGAAATATAAGGTGTTTAAGTATTATGAGGATGAGCTGGGGGATATAATTGTCGATGCCTGTGTTCCGGCTCTTGATGAGAACTTTGCACCGAAGATTATCCATGTTGTTATTGAGGCAATAGTAAACCATCTTAATGAAGATTATTCGGAAATTATGAATGCTGTCTGGGGCAAAAAAGAATAAATGGCAGAATAAAAAATGGCTTCGTACATAAGTACGAAGCCATTTTTATGTGGCAAATATTATTCGGTAAATATTGTTTCCCAGAATGCATAAATTGTAATAGCTGCGATCAGAGTGAGAAGAAACAGATCTCCCATAGTGCACCTCTTATCTTAGTCAACATCTTCCAAACGCGGATTTGGGCTGTAAGCGCGACCTGCTTTTGCACAAGGCTTGCCGTCAACGAGGACGATATCAGCGGTAAAATCAACATTGGTAGCAAAAATATTACTGCCGACTGCATATACATCAACCGGGACATGATTTTGCTCGAAGGCTTTGATCCGTTCCGGATTAAAGCCACCGGATACCATGATTTTAACCTTATTAAAGCCTTCACGGTCAAGGGCTTCACGGACATTACGAACTAATTGTTCGTTTACGCCGGTAGGTACAAAATGGCCGAGTTGTCCCATCAGAGAGACATCAACCATATTGCTGGAAGTGTCTAATCTTACGCCAAAAAGTTTATCGCCGAAAGCCCGGGCTACCTCCAAGCTGGTTTTTACGCAATCATTGTTGAAATCAACCAAAGCAACACGATTGATCTTTGGATCGATATATTCGTCAAAGAGCTGCGTTGCTTTAACAGTATCACCGCCACAGGCAGCAATCAAAGAATGAGGGATCGTACCGGCGGCTTCGACACCCCATGAGACAGCATTAGCAGGCGTAGAGATGCCTGACATGCCACCGATTTTTGCTGCATAGCCATCACTTTCCTGTACGGCCCAATGATCGAACCGGGAAGGGAAAAACAGCACCGGTTTGCCGTTTGCAGCTTCGACGCTGCGGCTGCAGTTTGTGGCGATTTTTGTCTGTCGGGCTATGATGCCGAGATATACAGTTTCAAGATGGGAAAAGTCAGCCAGATCACCTTCAATGGTCATGACGGTTTCCCACGGGCCAATCTTGTCACCATCATGGAGAGCTCTTATTTTGATATTTTCCGGATGATGAGCGCAACGTTTTATGAGAGCGATCGCTTCGTCTATTCCGCAGAGCATTGCATAGTCACGCTGGAATATTTGAACGGTAACGCGCGGATGATGATTGGCACCGTTAAGAATTTGTTGCGTGCGTAAAAAGTAAATATCGCTGAAAAAACCATTTTTAATTTTTTCAACGGGAAAATCAAATGAATTTGGGTCTAACCGTTTTGTCATTGTTGAATCCTCCTGTACATTTTTAGACATTATATAATATTTCGTGGTAAAATAAAATACAAATGTTGGCGGGGACGGGAAAATATGGAGAGAAATTTTAAATTGACTTTACAATCGCCGGCTACGGTGGACGAAGCCGAAAAAATATTGCGTGAGCTTGGCACAGATGAAGCCGGGGTTGCAATAATGCGGGAAAAAATGATTTTTCGGGCAGTGAAAGTAGAACAGGTTCCGCTTCGGGCTGCTATTATATTAAAGCAAACCTTTTTGGCTAAAGGTGGCGAGGTGGCAACGACTCGGGAGGTTGCCGGACTGACAGCGGAAACGAGCGATGTTATCCTGATGGGCACTTTGAAGCAGTTCCGTTTGGCTATAGGAGCTTTAAAAGGACAGCCGTTTGGGTTAAAAACGATTGCCGGAGAGCTGGAACGATTTTTATTTTAAAAAGAAAAGGTTTTTTTGATTTTATACCGAATTGCTTATATAAAGGAGATGGATGCAAATGGCAAAGATATTAATTAAAAACATGATGGTATATGCGTTTCATGGCATATATGAGTATGAGCGGGAGCAGGGACAGAAATTGTTTCTTGATGTTGAAATGGTAACCCGTGATGACAGAGCAGCAGACACTGATAATCCGGATGAGGGTATTGATGCGGCTCTTGCTTACGGATTGATCAAGGGAGTTGTGAAAAATAATCGTTGTAAATTATTGCAGACGGTTGCTAAACATGTCGGGCAGGAACTTTTGACAAAATACCCGCATTTATGTGAGGTAACGACCCGGATACGCAAACCGACGGTAGCCGTCGCCGGGCCCCTTGATTATGTTGAAGTTGAAGTTACGTTAAAAGCATAAAAAGATGATTTGAGGCACTGCATGGCGGTGCCTTTTTTGTTTGACTATATATTAAGCATAACTGTATAATAATAGGGTTAGGAAATTTAATCGTCAAGGCGATCTTTTTTAATAAAAGTACAGGGGTGTTTTTGTATGGAGCGTGAGAAACTGGCATCACGGTTAGGTTTTATTCTGCTAAGTGCCGGATGCGCCATTGGCCTGGGGAATGTTTGGAAATTCCCGTATATGACCGGGCAATATGGCGGAGGTATTTTTGTCCT
>CALCTX010000331.1 GCA_937907035.1 uncultured Selenomonadales bacterium | reverse complement strand
AGCATTTTTTTATAAAAATTTAAATAATAACTAAGTGGATAAATATTTACACCTGTGTGTAATAAGTGAATATTATTGAGGTACTATTTTTTTCTTTATTGTTTCTATTTTGTTATAAAGTGATTTATCCACTTTAATATCCTCAGTTATCTTATTTACTCCGTACATAATTGTTGTATGATCTTTCTTATTTAATACTCTGGCTATTTCCTGAAGAGAGTCCTGAGTCATCTGTTTACAAAGATACATACATATCTGTCTGGGAAGAATTAAATCTCCTGTTCTTCTTTTTGAAGTAATATCTTCCGGAGAAATATCAAAATGTTCAGCCACTGTATTTATAATGATTTGCGGAGTAATTTCTTTTGATTTATTTGGATTAATAATATCCTTTAATGCTTCTTCAACTATTTCCATTGTAATTTCAACTTTATGAAGTCTTGAAAAAGCAATAAGTTTATTAAAAGCTCCTTCCAGTTCTCTTATGTTAGTGGTTATATTCTCTGCAATATATGAAAAGATGTTATCATCTATTTCTTTGCCGTAATTTTCCGCATATTTTTTAAGAATTGCCATTCTTGTTTCATAATCAGGTGGCTGTATATCTTCTATAAGTCCCCATTCGAATCTTGTTCTGAATCTTTCTTCAAGGGTTTCCATTTCTTTTGGAGGTTTATCCGAAGAAATTACTATTTGTTTTCCTGCATTATATAATTCATTAAAAGTATTGAAGAATTCTTCCTGGGTTGCATCTTTTCCTATAATAAACTGAACGTCATCAATCAAAAGAACATCAACAGACCTGTAAGTTTCTCTTATTTCAGACATTTTAGAAGCGCTTCCGGATCTTATTGCATTAACTATTTCATTGGTAAATTTTTCACTTGTTACATATTTAACCTTCATATTAGGATCTTCATCCAAAATATAATGGCCTATTGAATGCATAAGATGAGTTTTTCCGAGACCTGATCCTCCGTATAAATATAAAGGATTGTATGCTTTTCCGGGTGCATTTGCTACTGCAAGTGCTGCAGAACGGGCAAGCTTATTGTTATTTCCTTCAACAAAAGTTTCAAATCTGTATTTTGCATTAAGGTTGGCATTTTCCGAATTTATGTTATATACGGTACTTTTTTCATGTTTATGTTCATCGCTTAAATTATGTTCAAGAACAAAAGAAACCTGAATATTATGTTCAATCATTTCACTGATTGTAACCATAAAATACATCTTGAACTTTTTTGAAACATAATTAAATGCCTGAGCCTGGTCTGAAGGAATGACTATATTAACGGTATCATTTTCAAAACTGCCGAATTGCAAAGGATTAATCCAGGTTGAATATGAAATATCGGTAATATCATATTCCTTTCTTACATTATCCTTAATTTGTTCCCAGTTTTCACTTAAATAACGGTTAAAATCGTTTTCGTTCATTTATGATCAGCCTTTCTTTTAAATAATGGACGTGTATCAGTAATTTTAATATAAAGAAATACAAATTTCAAATTTATAAATTGCCAAAAAGCCTTAAATAACAAGGTTTAAGAGTTGACATAAATTTTTTTCATAACTTTATTTACAAACAGTTTGTTTATAACAGTTACCCACATATGAACTAACTGATTATATAACATTTTTATTAATTATTCACACTTATCCACATTTTTATCCACTTTTGAAATTTTCTTGTTGATAACCCGAGCTATCCGGTCAGTTTTGCCGGAAGGTCAAGGGAAATATTTTGGAAAATCCGGGGGCAGCGGGAGGGGCATTTCTAAAAACAGAATATTTTTATCGGAGACCGGTGGCAATATGGAAGGGATTGCCCCGGCAGCTTCAGGATATGCTCCTTATCGGGCAGTTGAGCCTTGGACAATTTTTGCAGTCAGGCCGTTTTTTTTCGGGGCAGGGCTGACCTTTCGCCGGATTTGCCGCCGCATTTTTGGGGACCAGTCCGATTACGGCAGTAACCGACTTGCGCGGCAGGAGCATCAGCCCTTCTGTCAGGGAGATGCCTATCCGGTCGCCGCCGCTGAGTGGCAGGATGCCGGTCTGGGCATTGAGGTTCCAGTCGCCATATCCCGGCGAGAAACGGGCGGTGAGGGCAAAGCCATTTGCTCCGGCCCGGAGGGCGAGGGCGCGCTCCAGGTTGTCAGCTGTCTGCTCAACGGCGGTTGTGGCCGCAGCATCGAGGAGAAGCGCCAGCGAGTAATCGCCGGCAGCAAAGCGGCGGCTGATTTCATTTTCGACAGCCTCGCCGATGGTTACGGCCAGCACGACGACCCTTGCCGCCTTTTGCAGATGACGCCGGACAGACTGGCCGGTCAGCTGATAACGCCCTGAATCAAAAAAATGCGAAGCATTTTCTTCCTTCGTCAGCGTTCCAACGAAACGGGGGTTATGCCCGCGCTTGTTCGTTCCATAATCTACCCATCACCTGAAGAGGTGGAATACATCTCTGTTGAGTTATATTCTATTGAAAGCTCCATTTTCCTTTATTTTTCTTAAGAAAATTATTAATAATACACATAAAAAAAGGGGTTCGCCACAGCGAACCCGACAATAACAGTAAAATTAAACTTCCCCACGCAGATGAGCCAATTCAGCCTGACTCTCCGAGTAGTACCAACGAATCGACGTTCCGATCGCACAACGAATCGCATCCAGCTTCCCCGCTAAAGCGAGACGTTTCATACGCCCGGCATCAAATCCGCTGACTGACAAATAACTGGCGGAAAGAAACCCCCTTTTCTTCAAAGCATTCCGGTAATAAGCACTATCGCGCTTATCCATACTAAGGTTCTTAATTGCCATAAGATGTCCCCCTCATCGTTTTTGCTGCAGTATAACCGCATTCGTTCCGTGAAGTCTTGAACTCTCTTGTCATCGTTTATAATTATACCATCAGCAATTATATTTGTATACAAATATTTGCTGTTTTACAAAACCTTTCGAAATTTTTTATTTTTCCTGTACAATTAAATACTCTGTCAATAGACGTTTGCCCACAAAATATTTTGTATACATTAAGAAAAATATCTGTATTTTGCTATGCAAAATATAAAAAATCGTATATAATAGGTAAAATAATTTTCCTATCAGGATAAACTAATTTCAAAGTATGGAGGGTATGCTATGGCTACTGCACAACAAGAAAACTTTTTCCTGTCTGACGAGCTGAAAAAGCAAATCGATTCTATTATTGATAAGCATGATCACGATGCCAAACAAATTCTTGGCATTTTGCTCGAAACACAGGATCTGATTGAAAACAATTACATACCGCAGGAAGTTGCATTTTACATTGCGGCTAAACTACCGATAACGATCTCACTGATTCATGACTGTCTGACATTTTATGCCAGCCTGTCTACTGTTCCCCGGGCAAAATATCCTATCCAGATCTGCAATTCAATTGTCTGCAAAGTCAATGATGCTGATACACTGTATGAAAATCTAAAAAAGATTTTGGGCATTGATTATGGCGAAATTACCTATGACAGCCGTTTTACATTGGAAAAAGTTCCTTGTTTCGGTGCCTGTGATATTGCACCGGCAATCCGCATAAATGGCAAAGTTTACGGACATCTTGACAGTGAGGAAAAAATCCGTCAGCTGTTAAAGGAATTTATTTGAAGGGAGAAAGGCTAAGATGGCAAAAACAGTAAGTTTTATTACCGCAAATTTTGGCAAATATGATCCGTCTTCAATCGAATCGTATCTTGCAATCGGTGGCTTTTCCGCCCTGAAAAAAGCTATAACAATGGACGGTGAAGATATCGCCACCTGTCTGTCGAACGCTAAAGTAATGGGACGTGGCGGTGCCGCCTATGATATGGGCAAAAAATGGTCCCAGTCCAGAGCTGTAAAAGGCGATGCCAAAGTTGTCATTTGCAATGCCGACGAAGGCGAACCTTGTACGTTTAAAGATCGTGAATTGATCAAAAATGATCCGTTTAATTTAATTGAAGGAATGATCATTGGCGGTTATACCGTCAAAGCGCAAAACGGTTACATATATCTGCGTGAAGAGTACCGCCATTTGCGCCCATTGCTCGAAGGCGCTATCAAGCAAGCCGAAGAAAAAGGTTTTTTGGGCAATAATATATTAGGAACAGATTTTTCTTATCATATCCATTTATATTCCGGTGCCGGTGCCTACGTATGCGGAGAAGGAACCGCCCTCATCCGGTCAATTGAAGGCAAAGCCGGCCGGCCGCGTATGAAACCGCCATTTATGAAACAGTGCGGTTTGTTCAACCTGCCGACCTGTATGAATAATGTAGAAAGCTTCTCCATCGTTCCGCATCTGTTACTTGATGATGCAGGTGTATACGTTGGTTGCGGAACAGCTGCTGCCCCGGGAACAAAAATGATCAGCGTCGGCGGCAATGTCGTTAACCCGGGTGTATTTGAAATTCCGTTCGGCATGACGGTTCGTGAGATCATCTACGATCTCGCCGGTGGAATCAAAGATAACCGCAATATCCGCCTTATCCAATTTGGCGGCGCTTCGGGAAAGATCAGCGATGCTTCCATTCTTGACACACCATATACCTACGACGATCTTAAATCTGCCGGCGTGACTGTCGGTTCCGGTGCAATTCTCGTCATCGACGACCGCACCAGTCTCATTGATTTTCTCTGCTGCACACAAGCATTTTTCTCCCACGAAAGCTGTGGTCAATGTGTACCGTGCCGCGAAGGAAATCTGCAGATAAAGATCATCCTTGATAAGCTCAAAGACGGAACGGCTACTGCCGACGATATTGCCACCATGCGCAAATTCGCCGTTATCATGAGCCGTTCTTCCCTCTGCGGTTTGGGCGAGGCTGCTCAAAGTGCGTTGCTTTCCGCTATGAAGATATTCCCTGAAGAATTTAAAGTTGGAGGTGCAAAAAACTAATGGAAATGATTCATCTTAAAATAAACAATATCCCGGTCGAAGTTGAAAAAGGCACAAAGATCATGCAAGCCGCCAAAAAAATTAACATCGACATTCCGCATCTCTGCTTTCATCCCGATCAGGAAATAAAAGCCCGTTGCCGTCTTTGTTCCGTAGAGGTTGTCGGCAAATCCAGGCTTCTTGCTGCCTGCTCCACTGAGGTTTGGGAAGGCATGGAAGTATTTACTGATACACAGATTGTTCGTGACACACAGGTTGGCATTCTACAGTTGCTCATGGCCAGCCACAATAAAAGCTGTCTTACTTGTGCCCGCAATCAAAATTGTGACCTGCAACGGCTCTGCACCCGGTTTAACATTCAAAATCCGAACCTGCCTGATGTCGTTCGTGGCACAAAAGCAAACAACACCAACCCGAGCCTGGTCCGTGATCCATCAAAATGCATCAAATGCGGACGTTGCGTAATCGCCTGCAAATCATTGCAAGGTGTTGAGGCACTCCGTTTCTCCGGCCGCAGTGACAGCCTTTCTGTTACCACTCCTTACAATCTCTCAATGGAAAAAACAGACTGTGTTCTTTGCGGACAGTGCAGTTTGGTCTGCCCGACCGGTGCGATTGTTGAAAAAGACGATACTCAGGCTGTTCTTGATGCTTTGCAAAATCCGAAAAAGCACGTTATCGTTCAAGTTGCTCCGGCAGTACGCGTTGCACTCGGCGATGCCTTTGGCCTTAAAAAAGGATCGATCGTAACCGGGCAAATGGTTTCTGCTTTGAAGCTTCTTGGCTTTGATAAAGTCTTTGACACCAATTTCAGTGCCGATCTGACGATCATGGAAGAAGGCCATGAATTATTGCATCGCATTCAAAACGGCGGCACATTGCCAATGATCACCTCCTGCAGCCCGGGATGGATAAACTTCATTGAAAAACACTATAGTGATTGCCTGCCTCATCTCTCAACAGCCAAATCGCCGATGAGTATGTTTGGCGCGATTGCCAAAACTTACTATGCCGAAAAAGCCGGC
This sequence comes from uncultured Selenomonadales bacterium, assembly GCA_937907035.1. The sequence continues at coordinate 319 of CALCTX010000331.1, read as the reverse complement.
ATTCCGCTTGATGATATTTATACTGTAGCGATTATGCCATGTACAGCGAAAAAATTCGAAGCTTCACGTCCGGAAATGGGACGTAACGGACATCGTGATGTGGATGCGGTTCTCACAACACGCGAGCTTACCAAGCTCATCAAATACGTTGGCATTGACTTTGAAGATCTGCCGGAAAGTGAATTTGACAGCCCACTGGGAACCGGTTCCGGCGCAGCAGTCATCTTCGGCGCAACCGGCGGTGTAATGGAAGCCGCACTTCGTACCGTTTACGAGAAACTTACCGGAGAAACCCTGGCAAGACTTGACTTTGAAGCCG
>CALCTX010000330.1 GCA_937907035.1 uncultured Selenomonadales bacterium | reverse complement strand
TTTTAACATTTCTTCGGCATCGCCTGAAACAGAAATCTGTCCCGGGCAATTAAAATTAACTGGATAAACATTCTCAAACTGAGCACATATATTCTTTACTTCATCATAACAATAATCAAGATCTGCATTGACCCGCTCGATAGTTACATACTTGTTCATGAGATTACCTAATTCCTGATGCAGTTCATGAACATTTTCTGTTCCATCCATTTTAAGGATTGCCTCAAACTCATCAACACATTCCTGACGGGCCGCTTCAAGTTCTGCCTCACTAAGTGAAGCTCCGCGCTCGCCTTCTTTTGCCCACCGCATTGCTTCCGGACCGGATATCGTTCCGGAATAAGCAGCTGACAACAATGAATTAGCTCCTAAGCGGTTAGCGCCATGATATTGATAATCACACTCTCCGGAAGCCATAAGGCCCGGAATATTAGTATTATGCTTCCGATCTACCCATATGCCACCCATTGAATAATGTACTGACGGATAAATTTCCATTGGTACCTTCCGCGGATCCTGTCCCATGAATTCGGAATACATTTCCAAAATACCGCCCAATTTGCGTTCAAGTTTCTCAGCCGGAAGATGCGACAGATCCAAATAAACCTTATTCTCACCATTTATACCAAGATGCTGGTTTACGCATACATCAAAAATAGTTCTCGAAGCAATATCACGCGGTACAAGATTGCCATAAGCCGGGAACATTTCCTCCAGGAAATACCATGGTTTGCCGTCCTTATAAACCCAAATACGGCCACCTTCACCACGGCATGCCTCCGACATCAGACGGTTCTTATCAGTACCCGGAATAGCCGTCGGATGTATTTGTATAAACTCCGGATTGCCAAGATGAGCACCCTGCAGATAAACAGCGCCGACTGCCGATCCGTTGCAGATTGTTGATGCTGTACAACGGCCAAACACCTGTCCCGGTCCGCCGGTCGCTAAAATAACCGCATCATAAGCAAATGCACGAATCTCCATTGAGTTCATGTTTTGCGCAACTAAGCCACGGCATACACCTTGTTCATTCTTTATGATCTTGATGAATTCCCAAAATTCATACTTGATAACCGAACCTTTTGTTTCCCATTTGCGTACCTGCTCATCAAGAGCATACAAGAGCTGCTGTCCGGTAGTCGATCCGGCAAAAACTGTTCGTTTATTCTTTTGTCCGCCAAAATTACGCAAATCCAATACGCCTTCAGCGGTACGTGTAAACGGCACACCCATGCGGTCAAACATATCAATAAGCTTCGGTGCTGCCTCGCACATGCCTCTTATCGCTATCTGATCAGCTAAAAAGTCGCCACCGTAAACTGTATCATCAAAATGCTCGTATATTGAATCATGTTCACCTTTAGTATCCATGCAAGCATTGATGCCGCCTTGCGCACATAATGAATGTGACCGTTTTACCCGGCAATAGGAAAACAGATCTACTTCCCCGCCGGCTTCACAGATTTTCAAAGTAGCCATAAGTCCTGACAAACCGCCACCGACTACTGCTATTTTTATTTTACCCACGAAATCCCTCTCCTTTAAACAACATCACCAATTATCCTGCCGCTAAATAATGTAGCTTACCATAAACACTACTGTCACAAGACTTAATAAGCCACACAATCCCATACAGCCAAGATTTATCATCTTTTGAATCCGCGGGCCTTTTGCAATTCCCCAAGTCATACAAAATGTAGAGATTCCATTGCAAAAATGGAAAATTGCCGCCAACATGCCAAGGAGATAAAGAATAAATATAACTGGATTCTCAAACAGATTCTGCATAAGCTGGTATGTAATCTGTGTTCCGCCGCCACGGATCATAACTCGCAAATGAAATACATGCCAAGCCAAAAATACCAACATATACCAAGCCGTTAAGCGCTGCAACGTAAACTGAATATTGTTCAGATACGGATAATTCACCGGATTGTTGCGTGCCTGCAAACCGATATATATCCCATAAAAAGCATGAAAAGCAAAGGGAGCGGCAACAAAACACAACTCAATCGGTAACATTATCTGCCAGGGAATTGATGTCAAAAGACCGACTGCCCGATTAAAGGATAACGGTCCAAGCAATGCTCTGGCATTGGTAAAGAGATGCTCCAGCAGGAAAAATCCTAAACATCCCAAACCGCACAATGAATGCAAGCGTCTTACATAAAACGTTAAATTAAACATTTTTCCCCTCCAAAGGATTAAATACGGCGATATGGTGCCTGACCTTGCTCATAGAAATTGTTTCCTTCTGTATCGATAACGACAATTGCCGGAAAATCCTCAACCGTAAGAGCGGCCACTGCTTCCGGGCCCAATTCCGGATAAGCAAGCACTTCATATTTCTTAACAGATTTTGCGATCAAAGCAGCAGCGCCGCCAACAGCCGCAAAATATGTTACGCCATGTTTTTTCATAGCCTCAACGACTTCAGGTTTTCTTGAGCCTTTACCTATCATTCCTTTAATACCCTGTGCTAACATGGTTGGCGTATACGCATCCATACGGCCGGAAGTTGTCGGGCCGGCCGAACCGATTGGATCACCCGGTTTTGCCGGAGTAGGGCCAAGATAATATACTATCTGATTTTGCCAATCAATCGGCAACTTTTCTCCACGTGCCAAAGCTTCAGTCATAGCCTTATGTGCAGCATCACGGGCACTGTATATAGTTCCGGTAATAAGAACACTGTCACCGGCCTTTAATTTACGGGACATTTCTTCCGTAAGCGGTGTTGTAATACGAATTTTTTCTGCCATTTATCTTTCCCTCCAATCAAAGAACACATTCCGCATGACGGACAGCATGACAATTGATCGTCACAGCTACCGGCAAACCGGCAATATGAGTTGCTTCCCACTCAATATTAACAGCTAATGCAGTAGTCGTACCACCAAGCTGCGGTCCGATTCCAGTCTTATTAACCAATTCAAGAAGTTCCTCTTCAAGCTTTGCATAATCAGGATGCGCATTGCGTACTTTTGTTGAACGGATAATTGCCAGCTTTGACAAATAAGCCGCTCTGTCCATGGTGCCGCCAATACCGACGCCAAGTACAACAGGTGGGCAAGGATTGCAATCAGCATGTTTTACGATATCCAAAACTGCCTTTTTAACACCTTCAACGCCATCAGCCGGTACTAACATTTTTATATCGGACTTGTTTTCACTGCCAAAACCTTTCGATGCAAAACGGAGTTTTACTTTATCTCCGCCAACAATTCTTGTATATATAATAGCCGGCGTATTATCTTGCGTATTTTTTCGATTAAACAGCGGTTCTCCTACTACTGATTTTCTGAGATATCCATCGACATACCCTTTTGATACGCCTTCATTGATGGCATCCTCAAAAAGTCCTCCCTCAATATGAACATCCTGCCCTACCTCAGCAAAAATAATAGCCATACCCGTGTCCTGGCAAATAGGCCGATCCTCTGCCTTGGCAATTTCAGCATTTTTTATAATTTGATCGAGTACATCGCGGCCTACCGGAGATTCCTCCGTTTCGCGTCCCTTTTTCAGCGCATCATAAATATCTTCCGGCAAATAATACGCCGCCTCCATGCACATCTTTCTGACCGCGGTTACGATATCAGCATATTGTACTGTACGCACTGCAACCCCTCCTCTTAATATTTAACTTTTAAAAATAACTCACTTTGTTTAGTTAGGCATTGAACCCCCAAATTCCTGCAAAGAAAATTATTTTTTTATGTATTCATGTATTCATTTCAATTGTCCCGCCAGCTTAACCGCCATTTCACGTAAAGCACTGCCCCGATGACTGATCTTATCTTTCTCCTCCAGCGTCAGTTCAGCCATAGTTTTTTCTTCACTGATATAAAAATACGGATCATAACCAAACCCTCCGTTACCGCGGGCTATAGGCCGAATGACTCCGTTACACGTCCCCTTCGCTGTAAGTTCTTTTCCGTTGATATCAACAAAAGCCAATACACAAGCATATCGGGCTTTTGATTCATTTTTACCAAGTTTTGCCAACTCACTTAACAGCTTATCATTATTTGCTTTATCATCCGCATGATAACCGGCAAACCGGGCCGAATATACGCCCGGAGCCCAATCAAGTGCCTCGACCTCGAGTCCGGAATCATCTGCCAAGCAAGCACATCCCGTCTGCTCCATATAAAAACGTGCCTTGATCAAAGCATTTTCCTCAAATGTTTCCCCATCTTCAACTGCATCAGGTAACTCGCCGAAATCAGATAACGGCACCAATTCAACTTCCAAACTGTCAAACGCTGCCATCATTTCCCTTATCTTGCCTTTATTTTTCGTTGCCACAACAATTTTCTTCATATATTCACCTTTCAGACAATACGCCCGACCTTCCAAACAAGTTCATTTCCCAATACATCTTTTTGATATGAGATCAGTTTATTTATTCCGTCAGACGCTCTGCCAAGCAATGTATCCAGCTCCTGACGTGAAAACGGCCGTCCCTCTCCGGTTCCCTGTACCTCAACAAACGCGCCTTCGCCAGTCATAACCACATTCATATCAACAATAGCCTGACTGTCCTCTTCATAACAAAGATCTGTAATCGGTTCTCCGTCAGAGGAAATCCCAACACTTACCGCTGCCAAAAAATCCTTGACCGGAAAATTCTTCTCTTCCTTATAGATAGATTCCATTGCCATCACCAAAGCCACAAATGCTCCGGTTATTGAAGCAGTACGCGTACCGCCATCAGCCTGAATAACATCACAATCGACCATCACAGTCCGTTCGCCAATAGCTTTCATATCAAGTACCGACCGCAATGACCGGCCAATAAGCCGCTGAATCTCCTGCGTCCGTCCGGTTTGTTTTCCCCTGGCTGCCTCCCGAGCCGTGCGCGTAAGTGTAGAACTCGGAAGCAATGAATACTCTGCCGTAAGCCAGCCCTCGCCGGTACCACGCAAAAATGCCGGCACATGATCTTCAACCGAAACTGCACAGATTACCTTCGTATTCCCCATCTCAATAAGTACCGAGCCTGCCGGATACCGCTGAAAATACTTCGTTATTTTTATCGGCCGCAACTCATTTGCCGCCCGTCCATCTATTCTGTTCAAGCCTACGCCCTCCAAATCTCTTAACTCTTTAATCCAAAAACCTGCAACCCATTTTCTATATCTTAATTTTATACCCCAACCCCATTAGTTGCAAGCTACAAAAAGAGCTGCCGCAGATTTTACATCACACAGCAGCTCCCTGATCACTCCTGATATTGTCTGAAATTCTTTAAAATGACAATCGGTGTCTTTTCTGAACCATTTCCAAACGGATTATCAATAAGACCGGAAATGATCTTCTCATCTTTAAGGCCATCTGTCTTGCCGACTACCCGTACTCTTTTAAGATCGTTGGCATCAACTATTGTTGCTCCGAAGCACCCCAGGCGCTCTTTTATCTTAGCTGTAACCTCATTCGGTTTCTCTGGGCCATAAACAACATGTTTATCATAAGGCGGCATTGTTCCCGGAATATCATCAATAAGTGCCGCCTGCTCACCGGCAAGCTCATAAAATAAACCTTTCTTTCCGACAAGTTTTCCCAAAAAGCCAATTATCATCGCACTGATAACTTTTCCATATCCGGATACTTCAATCAAAGCCTGCATTCCCTGTGGTGAAGCCAAACTGCCATGATCCGGAAAAAACCGGCACAAAAAACAAGTAAGAGGCGTAATATCCATATCTTCCGGCCGCACAACATTATTCTGCGTGATCGCGACAACACTTTCGGCTACCGAAACAATATCATCAGGGCCAATCTTTCCCTTTGTATATTTCTCCATTACATCAACAATATCGTCTTTATGAGTAAGTATCTTTGTCGGTACCGGCACTATCTTAAAATCGTTTTCCATCATTAATCCTCCACCAGTTTAACATCGGCTGCTTTGGCAATCTCCTCAGCCGCAAAAATAACACGGAATTTTTTCAATGCCCAAGGCTTACGCGAATGGACCGTATAGATAACATCCGTCGGCAGATCAACCATCTTTGAAAGTGCTTCTTTTATATCCATTCCCTTCCGGGCCGTCAAAGTTAACATAACACAAGCCGTCATGCTCTCGCCGACTTCAATAATATACGCTTCAAAATAATCATCCTCACGAGGTGCATCAGACCTTTCGATCTTTCCCCGTACATCAATTCCGTCATACTGTTCAAACGGCAACTGTGGACGAACAACCATGTCCGTAATAACCGATGCTTGCGTCCCGCGATTCTCAAATTTGATCTCGCTTTTCAATACAACCTGCTTGTCGTCCATATCAACCACGACCAAAGGAGTACGTTTCTTCTCATAAATTACCAGCTTAGCATCACCCTGCTTGGCAAAAAATGCCTTAATCGCCACAACAACCAACACTATCAAACCCAAAACAACATATAAAACCGTTTCCACGTTATTACCTCCTGTTTACTCCAACATCCTCTTTAGTTTGTCCTGATATTTGTCAGTAATGCGGACAATCTTTCCTGTTTCCTTATCAATCGCAAAACTGGTTGTGTCCATATCGGTTACTATGGATTTCAGAATGGTTTTGATAGAACCGGTTGCCGTAAGGCTTTCACGAAGACTGTCCTCAGCCCCAAGAACCAACAGGCCCAGGGCCCCATACTCCTTACTGTACAGTCCCATGCTTTCCAGCTGATATTCGTCATCTTCGCGGAAATCTGCCGGGTACATAATCGTATATGTATCAAGTTCCACGTCCACGGTTTCCGCAAATCCGGGATGAACATCCAGGAGCTTATTACCTATATCATTCCTTGTAGAAAATTCGGCCACACCTTTATTATCGTAGATTTCAAGAGAATCCACCCGAAGGACTTCCTTCAGATCCATAAGCTTTTCATTGCTGCAGTTCTCCCAGTCGGAAAGAATCACGTCCGAAGCCATAATAATTTTTTGACTGAACAGCTCATCAAAATACTTGTGGTAATTATTTTCTTCCTCATAATGGCTTTCAACATTCTTATGAATGGAACTCATTCTGTGTTCATTGTTCATGGAATACAGGGTCAGTGAGTAAAGTGTCTGAACATACCAGGAAACGCAGAACACAATAA
>CALCTX010000329.1 GCA_937907035.1 uncultured Selenomonadales bacterium | reverse complement strand
GCCGGAACATAGTTTTTCGAAGTCTGGCTACGGTTTATGTTGATTTTTTGCGTGGGACGCCGTTGCTGGTCCAAATATTTTTGATCTATTTTGCTTTGCCGATGATCATTGGAAATCGGGTCGATCCGTTTGTGGCGGCAATCGCGGCTTGCAGTATTAACAGCGGTGCCTATATTGCGGAAATATTCCGGGCAGGTATTCAATCCATTGATAATGGCCAAATGGAAGCCGGTCGTTCATTGGGGATGAGCTGGGGACAAACGATGCGGTATATTATTGTACCACAAGCTTTTAAGCGGGTGATCCCGCCGTTGGGCAATGAATTTATTGCATTACTGAAGGATTCGTCATTGGTTTCGGTAATCGGCTTCGAAGAACTGACCCGTCGGGGACAGCTTATTATTGCCCGTACATATGGATCTTTGGAGATCTGGACTTGTGTGGCAATAATCTATTTGATAATGACGTTGGCTATTTCCCGTCTGGTTGCGTTCCTGGAACGGAGGTGTGATATCAATGCTAAGAATAAACGGTCTGCGTAAGTACTTTGGCAATAACGAAGTGCTTAAAGGTATAGATTTACATATTAAACCGCATGAGGTGGTTGTAATAATCGGCCCGTCCGGTTCCGGGAAAAGTACTTTGCTGCGGTGCATGAATTACCTGGAAATTCCGTCAGCCGGTGAAATAATATTTGATGGAATTGCTTTGAGTGATGATGATAAGATAAACTCTGTCCGTCAGGATATCGGTATGGTTTTTCAGCGGTTCAATCTTTTTCCGCATATGACTGTTTTGGAAAATCTTATTTTGGCACCGATGAAAGTGCGCCGTATATCACGGGAAGAAGCAGAAAAAACAGCTCGTGAGCTGTTGGTGAAGGTTGGGTTGCCGGAAAAAGCTAATGAATATCCGGAGAAACTTTCCGGAGGCCAGCAGCAACGGGTAGCGATTGCCAGAGCGTTGGCTATGAAGCCAAAGGCTATGCTTTTTGATGAACCGACATCGGCTCTTGATCCGGAAATGGTTAAAGAGGTATTGGAAGTAATACGTAAGTTGGCTGAAGATGGAATGACGATGGCGATTGTCACGCACGAAATGGGATTTGCCCGCGAAGTTGGGACACGGGTGCTCTTTGTTGCCGACGGGAAGATACTTGAAGACGGAGAACCGGCTGAGTTCTTTGATAATCCGAAAAATGAACGGACACGGGAGTTTCTTTCAAAGATTCTTTAATGGATTATGATATTTAAATGATTGACATTGGCGGTCAAAAAGTCTACAATAGAGTTCGTGGTTGCGAAAACGCAACAGTTTCATGTTAGGAGGAATTTTTTAAATGGTCGGTAAGGTAAAATGGTTCAGTGCAGAAAAAGGTTATGGATTTATTGAGAGAGAAGACGGTGGCGATGTATTTGTTCACTTCTCAGCAATTCAGGACGAAGGCTTCAAGACCTTGAATGAAGGTCAGGCTGTTGAGTTTGAAATCGTTGAAGGTGCTCGTGGCCCGCAGGCTGCAAACGTCGTTAAGGTTGCTTAACATAGATAGATTCGTAAAGGTTTTCACAACCCCGGCTGTAACACGCTGGGGTTAATTTTTTCTAACAAAAATCAGAAAATTATATTTTATTTTTGGAAAGAAAAGAGGATTTTTGGTTTTTATGCCGAATATACTCTATACAGGAAACAAGAAGGGGGATGTGTCGAATGGCAGCATTCACTATTCGGGGTAAAAATATTGAGATAA
>CALCTX010000328.1 GCA_937907035.1 uncultured Selenomonadales bacterium | reverse complement strand
TAATACAAACCGTCATTTTGCTCATTTTTCGCCATAAAACCAATGCCCGTAAAGCTGTTGTCGCCACAGCCATGAGTTCCATTGTCAAGATAACTGTCATAGCCCGCTTTTCCGTATTCGACAAACGGTGCCAGTGTCAGCTTGCTGTTCTTATGTTGCAAAACCCGAGCAAAACCGACATTTATCCCCCAGCCTTTGCTGTCAACATAAGAGCCTGTTTCATAGCGCATATTGTTGGTTCCAATCGCTGCAAAGGTAGTATATTCATTCCGGCCTTTATCTGCTTCAACCTCGGCTGCTGTCTCAGCACTCTTGAAGCCTTTGCTGAGCATCAGATCCGCGCCGTTATTGAGCATTGCCATTTCAGCCGCTCTGGTCTCGACAAGCGACTTGGAATCATCACTCAATGAATTTGGCACATCTTCGTTAAGCTTCAGCACAATACTGTTTTCTTCCTGCGTTATTGTGGCATCGACTTTGACCAGACCAGTGCCGATAAGATCCGCCTTCATGTCAGCCGGTACATTTTCCAAACCGCCTTTTGCAGTCAAGAGATTGATAATATTGTCTTTTTTCAGTGTTGACTCGGTGGCAATACCGGCTTTTATCTGCTTTACACTTGCTAAATTTGTCGATGTTTCAGTATTTAATGTCAACAGGGTTGCCCTGTTTCTGACGTCACTGGAAACATAGAAATTAAGTGTCTCAAAATCAGCTATTCCTTTAACCGTGTTACCGGCACCAATAATATTCAATGTATTCCCGCTAACAGTGTCACCAGTCACTCCATCAGGATGACCGCCGCCAAAAATCTCTGTATTTCTGAGATACATATTCCCCCCGGTAATAGTTACCGTTCCGCCGACAGCATCGCCAATTTCACTGTAAGCACCATAAATCTTGTCAAACCCGGCCGGAATTACCGAATTTCTTGTCAGATATAGTCCGCCGCCGGAAGCTGTAGTAATATTTCCGTCTTTATCGGTATATTTTCCGGTCAGTATAGATTTATCATTTTTCCAGGAAATCTTAGAAGTATCAGATGTATCAAGATGTCCTTGGGTAACTAACAGATTTGTGATATTATCCGTCAGATTGAAATATTTATAGCCATTTTCTGATTTTAATTCATCCGCACCGATATAATATTTCGTTCCGGTATGAATGTCTCCGCTCGTTGCTGTCAGCAGATCAATATCATAAGTCGGTGCTTTATCCAGTCGGATTGTTGTCCCGGCAATGCCAGTGCCTGCCCCTGTCGTCAACATAGAATTAACTTTGTTGATAAGAGGTAAATTAAACTTTATTTCGCTAAAAGAAGAAATTGAATTTACTTTCGACCCGGCAGCTGCACCCAAAATGTCCAGCGTATTGGTGCCAACAGTACCGCCCTCAGCCGAACTATACCCACCGATAAGGTCAATATTAGCAGTTGCA
>CALCTX010000327.1 GCA_937907035.1 uncultured Selenomonadales bacterium | reverse complement strand
GCTTTGATAATCTGGCGATGGAAGCGGCTAAAACTCGTATCCGTGGCGCAATAAAAAGCTGTGGGGTACAGATACCTCCGATGAATATAAAGGTGGATTTTGTTCCCCAGCGTATATCAGGTGAAACGTCAAGGCTGGACTTGGCAATCGCGGTAGGAGTTTTGACAGGATTGGGGAAAATATCGCCAATCAGTATTGTCAATGTACTTTATGCAGCTAAACTCAACGAAGATGGGACATTGACGGGAATAGACGGTATCTATTCGATAGTCCGTAATGCGAAAAATAAGGGGATAACCAAGGTTTTTATCGCACCGGAAAATGTGGCAGAAGCTTTGATGGTCGAAGATATAGATGTTTATACTGTCAGAAATCTGGCGGATCTTTTGGCTTATTCTTCCGGAGCACGCAGGCTGGATCCGTTGTCGCGGGAACAGATGTTGCGCCAGGAGGTTGGCGAGAGCAAAGATTTTTCCGATTTTGGCGGCTATGTTTTGGCAAAACGAGCTTGCGAGATCGCTGCGGCCGGCGGGCATAATATCTTGATCAATGGCACAGCGGATTTTGATAAAGCAATGTTTGCTGAGCGTATAAATTCTATTTTGCCGGAAATGACGGAGGAAGAAGCAGCAGAGGTTACGAAAGCTTATAGCCTTGGCGGATTGTTAGCTGATAAGAAGATGATCAACAGACGACCGTACCGGCGGCCTAAATATACGGCAACGGTGGAGTCGTTGCTGGGCAGTTATAATTCGTCTAAGCCGGGAGATATTGTTCTCAGCAACAACGGAACGTTGTTTTTAGATGATCTGCATGAATTTGACCAGGAGGCGATCAATAAACTGATCGTACCGGTATTTGACGGTAAGATCGGGGTGCAGGCCGGGCTGGCAGGTATATTCAGTACCAATGTTATGCTGATCGGCGGCGTGCAGCCTTGTGCCTGCGGGTATTATGGCGAGGGAAGCTGTACCTGTTCCAATAATGATATTGAGAAATACCGGCGGGAAATGCCGATGGAATTTATCAGTTGTTTTGATGTATATGTTAATATTTCCAATGAAAACATCCGGGAAAAAACTGAATCGTCGGCGAAAATCCGTGAGCGGGTAACGACAGCCAGGGCTATCCAGAGGCGGCGGCTCAGCCGGTTCGGGTTGCGGTGCAATTCGCAGATGAATCATTTCCTGATCGAAAAGTTTTGTACGTTGACGCCGGAAGCAGTGGCGATTTTTGACACGAACTGCAGCTGGGTAAAACGGTCTAATGATATTTATGACCGGATGCTCAGGGTAGGCCGGACAATCGCTGATCTCAGCGGTTCGGTTGATATTGATGCCTTGCATATTGTTGAGGCGATACAATTTTATAACAGCTATTGATAAGCGTATAGCGGTCATACACTTTTGCTGAAAACAGGATTTTGACTGTCAGATTTGACGTCAAAATCCTGTTTTTTTGTGTCAAAAATCAGGAAAAAGGTGTCAAAAGAAGCAAAAGTTGATAAAAAAAGGGTGGAAAAATAGTAAAAAATCACTTGACCGTATGAAAACTATACCCATTAAAATTACTACAAATATTTGATGAAAAAGGTTTACGGGAGAGATTAATGGGAACCACTTGTAAATTGGAGTTAAAACGATTGCCGTCAGGTGACATTGTTTATTTGTATTCGCAAAGTATTGTGGTCGTATTTTGGGGCAAACGCCGTGTACTCAGCACATCAGTCTATAACGGCGGTTACCGGGAAGACCTGGAGGCTGTTTTCAATCAGGATGGGACAAGCGGGCCACCGGCATATCGTTATGAGATGCTGTCAGATGATTACTGGATGCATTTGCGGCTGACAGCAAAACAGCTCGGCTTGGATCCGAACCTGGTCAGCGGGATGAGTACCGCTGCCCAGATGGAAAATGTCAGCATTCAGACATTATCGCATAATAGCATAACAGTTACGGCAATCGTTACAGGCGGAATCGGCAATAATGGCGGCCGGGTCGGTGATCCGGCTGAGTATGATGAATTGGTTGAAACTGAAACTAAACTGGGAACTATCAATATCATGCTGCTTTTTAATGTCAATCTGCCGGCGGCTACAATGGCCAGAGCTTTGGTTACTTGTACGGAAGCAAAGACAGCTGCATTGCAGGAGCTTATGGCTGGAAGTTGCTATTCGTCGGGAATCGCGACCGGTTCCGGAACCGACCAGACAATGATCGTGGCCGTACCTGATGCATCGGTAACGATTGAAGATGTCGGAAAGCACAGTAAATACGGCGAGATTATCGGTAAAGTTGTCAAAGCGGCTGTGAAAGAAGCATTGGGAAAGCAATATCCGTTTTCTCAATTCAGGGGCCTCATATAATTTCAAATCAAGCAACTGCAGATTCCGAAAATATCCATACACAGGGTTGTTGCCAGTCCAAAGACCGTTCCCGGTCATATTGTAACGCGCCCAAACCTTTGGCAGATACAGCATCGGACCATATTGAAGAATCAGGAATGTAATAAACCTGTCGTTGAGAAAGTTGCGATAGAGCGGGTTCAAAAGTTTCTCTTTGCAGCACTTACGGAACACGATAGTGTTTGTATGGACATAGCAAAGTCCCTCATACTTGAACCCTGGGATGACGACTGTTTCTCTATCTACGGGCGGCATCATTGCATACCTTCTGTTTTCAGGTATGACATACGCTTCGATATTGTGACCGCAACAGGAGCATTTCTCAAATTCCGGATTTTGCAGTTTTTCAATTTGAGTTTTCAGCCGCTCAGTTTCCAACCAGCAGTCATCTCCATCAAGATAATTCAAATAATCCCCAGTTGCATTCTCCAATAGCAAAGCCCGGTTATATGCTGCGCGTGAGCCTACCTTTGATGTAGATGAATTTCTTGGTATCTGAAATAGCTTTATATTATCCGGATACTTTTCAATCCAAGTTTTTATTTTATCGACAGTCCCATCGTTGGAACCGTCATCGCCTATCAGCAGTTCCCAGTCGCAAGGCATCTCCTGGTT
>CALCTX010000326.1 GCA_937907035.1 uncultured Selenomonadales bacterium | reverse complement strand
TCCGCTTCTTCCTCTCAGCTGATTGTCTATTCTTCTGGATTCATGTCTTTCCGTTCCTATTACATAAAGACCGCCAAGCTCTTTGACTTTATCGGCCACAACCTTCGCGTAGTTAGGTCGTAAAAATGCCAAATTACCCGGTTCGCCGAAATGCATTTTTATTGCGGCGAATTTATGGTTAAAATCAATAGAATTTATTCCGGCCTTGTCCATCAGGATTGATAATTTTCGTAACAGGCTGGTTGTAAAGGTAGTACGCATATTGGTAAAGTATACCTTTGATCTTGTCATGGCAGGAGCCTCCTCGTATTATTTATGACGATCATAATATCTTGTTAAATATATTTTAATAGCAAAAAGAAAATTTTAAAAGGGAAATTATGATTTACAGCGAATTAAATAACTAAAATGAATATGTATTTGAAATATTTTTAGAAAGATTGGTGAACGAAGATGAAAGCTAAAAGAGTATTTCTCCTGGTTATGGACAGTTTTGGAATTGGCGAATTGCCGGATGCGGCAAATTTCGGCGATCATGATTGTAATACATTGAGGTCAGTAGTTTCATCGAAAAAATTTATAGCACCGAATCTTAAAAAATTGGGGTTGTTTAATATAACCGGTGTTGATTGCGGAGAAAAAGCCGGTTCCCCGGCAGGTGCGTTTGGAAAGATGACCGAACGCTCGTTAGGCAAGGATACAACTACCGGGCATTGGGAAATAGCGGGATTGACATCATATCAGGCGATGCCGACTTTTCCAGATGGATTTCCGGATGACCTGATAGCAACAATGGAAAAGGCGTTTGGCAGAAAAACGCTTTGCAATAAACCATATTCCGGGACACAGGTTATTCATGATTATGGTGAAGAGCAGCTTAAGACAGGAGCGCTTATTACTTATACTTCGGCTGACAGTGTTTACCAGATTGCAGCGCATGAAAAGATTATTCCGGTGGAGAAACTTTATGAATATTGCCGGCAGGCGCGAAAGTTATTAGTCGGAAAGTGGGGAGTCGGACGGGTGATTGCCCGCCCTTATATCGGCGATTATCCGAATTTTGAAAGGACACCGCGGCGTCATGATTTTTCTTTGCTGCCACCAAAATCCACGCTATTGGATATACTTTCTCAAGCCGGTCTGGATGTTCTTGGCGTTGGCAAGATCTCAGATATTTTTGCGGCGCGGGGCATCACCAGATCAGTGACGATTGAAGATAATACAGACGGGATGAACAAGACAATGGCGTTTCAAAAAGAAGATTTTACCGGCTTATGTTTTGTCAATCTGGTCGATTTTGATATGCAGCATGGACATCGTCGTGATGTTGACGGTTATGCCGAGGCAGTAAGTACTTTTGATGATCAACTGACAGAGTTTATGGCGAATATGCGACCGGATGATGTTTTAATGATCACTGCCGATCATGGCTGTGACCCTGAAGCACCGGGGTCCGACCATACCAGAGAGTATACACCGCTTTTGATCTATGGTCAGCCGATAAAGGCAGGGATAGATTTAGGGAATCGTGATTCATTTGCCGATATAGCGGCGACAATAGCAGAGAACTTTGAGGTTGAAGGCGCTATCGACGGGAAAAGCTTTTGGGCAGATATTTTCAAGTGATATTTAGACTTGTTATACAGAGATGGTTTTATGGAAGTGGGGGTATTATGGAGAAAGAGGGAAAAAAGTTATTTGATGCAGCAATGCGGGCCAGAGAACATGCTTATGTGCCGGAATCGGGCCTGAAGATTGGGGCGGCAGTATTGGCAGAAAACGGAGCGATTTATTATGGGTGCAATGTGGAGAATAAAAGTTATTCTTTGACAAATTGCGCGGAAAGAACAGCTATTTTTTCAGCTGTAGCCAGTGGAGCAGTGAGACTTTTTACTTTATTGGTAGTTGCTGATACCGAAGAACCGATAATGCCATGTGGTGCTTGCCGGCAGGTTATTGCTGAATTTGGGATTAAAAAGATCATTGCAGCCAATACCAAAGGTGAAACTAAGAGCTTTACCATTGAGGAGTTATTGCCGTATGCGTTTGTTTTTGACGGCAGTGAGGCGTAAAATACCGGAACAGTTAGATACAATTCTTGTCCAGGAAGTTAAATAAAAGCGAAGCGGAATCTGCTTCGCTTTTTTACATTTGAGGGGATTTCTGCTATAATGTCCAATAGATATGTCTCTAAATTTTTAACTTTGTTATTTTCGTTATTTTTTGAAAGGGGTTTATATGGCTGGGAAGATAAATTCAATGACAGAAAGCGGCCTTTTGGCAGCGGTAACAGTTATTATGGCGCTTATCGCTGTTTATGTTCCTATACTTGGAATTGCGGCAGTAATTTTATGGCCACTTCCGATGATTGTGCTTATAGTGCGGCATGGTATTCGTTGGGGAGTGATGGCAGCTGTTGTTGCCGGTGTACTTACGGCTATTTTGGTTGAGCCGATGATCGCATTGCGGTTGCTGATCGCGTTTGCCCCGGGGGGAATAGCTTTAGGGATCGGTTATCGGAAAAAGTTGTCCGGGACCAACGTGTTTTTAATGGGCCTTGCAGTGTCGATGGTGTCAAAAGCGTTAGCTTTAGGGCTTGCTTTTTGGGTTACAGGCATTCATCCGTTTGCGATGCAGTTTGATATGATGGATCAATCTTTTGAGAAATCTGTTGAGATGTATCAAAGTATGAATATGACTCCGGAGCAGATCGCTGCAGCACGGGAAAATTTTACGGCTAATATGGCGATGGTTCGTCAGTTGTTGCCGTTAGTTGTGATTTTGATGGGCGTTCTGGATACGGCAGTCAACTTTATTGTCGGCAGCAAAGTATTGAAACGGCTTGGCAATGAAGTAGCAATGTTTCCTCCGTTTATTGAATGGCGGCTGTCATCATTTTTCGCGTATTTGTACGGTTTTTCCATAATCGGTATGTATTGGGGGTCAACGCGGTCTGTTGCCTTGTTGTATCAGGTGTCATTTAATGCCAATATGTTGGCGACAATGGCCGGGATATTACAGGGACTGGTTATTTATGAATGTGTAATGAAGCGATTTAATATATCAAAAATACTTAATACGGTGCTTCTGGTATTTATCTTTTTTAATGGGGTATTGTTGCAGATTCTGTCGTTTGTCGGGATCTTTGATATGGTATTTGATTATCGGAAACGTTCCGGAATGAAATATTGAACGGTATAAAGAGAAGAGGTGTGGGCTTATGCCTCGCAATATGTCGGCATGGCTTGATATTTGTATTCATATAGTAGTCATTGCTATTTTGGTAATGATGTTGGCAACATACAATATGTATATCGGTGTGATCGGGTTAGTGGTGTTGCTTTCTATGGCTTTTTTTGCCAAGGAACGCTGTACTGACCGGCAAAAGAAATTCGAAACATATTGCAATGATGTTATTAAGAATGTTAATGAGCTCAGTAATTATGCTGTTGATTCCTTATCACAGATTATGTTGATAATTGATGCTGACGGACGAATTTTGTGGACAAATAAATATGCACAAAGTGAGTTGGAAAAATATTGGGGAACAAGACCGGACGTTGGGATAAATATTCGTGATTATTGGCCGGAAGTAGTTTTAGAACCTGTTTGGGGAACTGAAGGCGAATATGTATTCTTTGATAAAGAAAAATTTTTCCAAGCCCGTTATAAACCGATCAATACCAAAGATGACGAAAAATCGTTGATGGTTTTGTATATTGCCAATGTTACTGAAACGGAACAGCTGAAAATAAAATGTCAGCAGAGCCAGACTGTTTTAGGTTATATCCAGATTGATAATTATGACGAAGTCCTGCAGGGGTTAGCTGAAGCAGAGCGCACGACTTTGTTGTTTGAGGTAAATCGTTTATTATCTGAATGGGTTCTTGACCTTGGTGGGTTTTTGCGTCGGGTTGGTACGGATATTTATGTTGTGCTTATGGACCGCAAGGGTCTGGATAAAGCGATTGCTGAGAAATTTGATATATT
>CALCTX010000325.1 GCA_937907035.1 uncultured Selenomonadales bacterium | reverse complement strand
GCATATCGGCCGCAGAACTGTTGCACCAATTGTCAGAAGCGGAGCTGGAGATGATTCTCATTCGCAATTCTGATGAACCGTTTGCAAAAGACATAGCGAAGACGATATTTAAGTATTTGCGCCGCGGGCAGGCGATAACTACGACCGGTGAATTATATTCATTGATCGCAGATGTATTTGACAAGAAAAAATTATCACGCGAAGAAAAAACGGAGCTGGTCAAAAAATCGGCGGCACGAACCTTTCAGGCATTGAGAATTGAGATAAATCATGAATTTGAAGTCCTCAGTGACTTTTTGAATAAGTTGCCGGAGTCATTAGCTGATGGCGGCAAAGTCGCAATACTGACATTTCATTCCGGTGAAGACCGTTTAGTAAAGCAGGCGTTTAAGGAATTTGCCCGTCAAGGGATTTTTTCAGCTGTTTCAGACGGTGTTATCAGGCCGTCAGCGGAAGAGTGTATCAGAAACAGCCGGGCCCACTCTGTAAAAATGCGTTGGGCAATAAAATAAATGTTTTGTTTTTTTTACAAAAAGCTGTCAAAACAGAACGTATATGTGATATAATATTGCTATAGCAGATTTCTTTTAAGGAGGTAATTAGCTTGAAAAGAAAGAATCAAAAAGCCAGCCAGCGTCATGAAAGCATATTGAAATTTATCAAAGAATTTTTATTGGAAAAAGGTTATCCGCCATCTGTCAGAGAGATCGGCACGGCAGTAGGGTTGCGTTCAAGTTCGACAGTTCATTGTTATCTCAATCAGCTTGAGGAAAAGGGCCTTATCAAACGCGATCCGACCAAACCGCGGGCGATTGATATTCTCGGCGAAAAACCTTGGCAGGATACGATAAAGGTTCCGCTTGTCGGTACCGTTACGGCCGGTGTTCCGATACTCGCCGAGCAGAATATAGAAGATACATTTACATTCCCGAGCAATCTTTTGGGAACGAGAGACGATACCTTCATGCTCAAAGTTCAGGGCGAGAGCATGATAAATGTCGGCATCTATGATGGCGATTATGTTATGGTCCGTCAGCAGAATATTGCCAATCAGGGTGAAATAGTAGTTGCTCTTGTCAACGGCGATACGGCAACTGTGAAGCGCTATTACAGAGAAAAGGATTGTATTCGTCTGCAGCCGGAAAATGACAATATGGAGCCGTTTTATGAGAAAGATGTCAAAGTTCTTGGCAAAGTGATCGGAATCTATCGTCAAATGTGATCTGACCGTCAAATAACCATGTACAGAAAAACTGTGCATGGTTATTTTTTTAATTAACATGTTTTATACTGTTCCTTTTCTGTAAAATAGAACCATCCCTGTTGACACAAGTTGCTAACTGTACAGCGGTTCTTGTGGTATTGACAAAATGGTGTATAGATACTATATTTTAATATATAGGTGCAATATATGCTTAGTGCACATATATTTATATACAATAACCATGAAAGGCGTTGATGCTATGTCAAGTACAACCTCTTGCAATTTTAATGTTCGTATGGATGCTGATTTAAAGAGTCAGTGCGAAGAGTTATATCATTCATTGGGCTTAAATCTTACAACTGCTATTAACATTTTCTTGCGCAAGTCGTTGCAGGAAGGGGGGCTTCCTTTTGAAGTGAAAGTTAAAAAATATAACGACACGACGATAGCCGCAATGTTGGAAGCATGTAAATTAGCTAATGATCCACAGGCAAAACGATATGATGATGTTAACGAAGCATTGCAGGAATTGAAAAGATGAAATATCAAGTTCAATGGACCAGTCAATTTAAAAAAGATTATAAATTAGCAATAAAACGACACTTGGATATTGATGAGCTGGATCAAGTCATTCGTTTGTTGGCTGCAGGCAAAGAATTACCGGAAAAATACAGAGACCATGCACTTACAGGGAATTGGACAGGATTTCGTGAATGCCATATTCGTCCGGATTGGCTTTTGGTATATTATTATTTGGATGATCAGCTGGTACTCACATTATCTCGTACAGGAAGTCACAGTGATTTATTTGATTAAAAAGCAGGATTGTATTATTGAGATTCACAATAACCATGTACAGAAAAACTGTGCATGGTTATTTTTTGTTATATTTGGAATTAAAAACAGGAGAAACAAAGGATTCGTTTCTCCTGTTTTGAAAGTTGAACTTGCTGAGTTATACAGCTTTAATAAAAGAAAGACGGTCAGTTTTTCCAGTGGATAAAATATCCATGAGGCGGCAAGCGGGCCCGGTAGGATGTGTTCTTCCACGTTCCCAGGCTTCAACTGTTTTTACAGATACACCTAAAAAGTTGGCAAAAACTGTCTGCGTCATACAAGCTTTTTGCCGGATAGTTTTTATTTCTTCGTTGGTATAATTTTTAACAGGTACAATATCATAAGTGCGTATCGTAGAAACCTTTGCTGTACCAGTTCCTTTTTCGTAGTCGATAGCTTCTTGTAATCCTTGATATAAATCATTAAATAATGTACTCATAGCGAATTCCTCCTCTTCTTTGCAGCTTCATCTTTCAACGATTTAACAAGTTTTTTTAATACTTTTTTCTCAGCATCGGTTAGATTATCCTGCTCATTTTTTGTAAAAGCTGTAATCAAATATATTACTTCATATTCTTCAAAGTCTGTATAACAAACTCTTACACTGCCACTTTTCCCTTTGTTCTCCAAAGGAAATCTTACTTTTCTGATGCCGCCTGTTCCTTCCATAACTGGTCCGGAAGCAGGATCCTTAATTAATAATATTTGTAATAACAGTAAGTCATCAGCATTTAGACCGATTTCAGACCATCTTTTTGTAAATAGTGGTACTTCAATAAAGGTTCTGTTCATTTTTACACCTCGTTGTATTAATTGTACCCTATTTTGTAGGGCTAATCAATACCACTTGTTCGTTCCATAAGGCAGCCACCAACGGAAGAGGTGAGGGACATCTTTGCTGAGCCATAAAATTTCCAAAACAGACATAAAATATTAGTTTTGGAAATTTTGTTGATTTGATTTCAAATAACCATGTACAGAAAACTGTGCATGGTTATTTTTTTGTCAAAAAATTTTTTGCAAAAAAATAATAAAAT
>CALCTX010000324.1 GCA_937907035.1 uncultured Selenomonadales bacterium | reverse complement strand
TGGGCGGCATACTTGCCGTACTTGGAGTAGTAGCGGCTCCTATCACTTCGGGTGATACTTCAATGCGCTCTGCACGCCTTATCGTGGCTGATTTCTTCGGCATCAGCCAGAAGAAGGCCATCAACAGGGTGCTCATATGCCTGCCTCTGTTCGCTCTTTCCATTGTGGCTCTCCTGTACAGCCTCTCTGATGCCCAGGGATTTGCAATCATCTGGCGATATTTCGCATGGTCCAACCAGACGCTTGCGGTCTTTACGCTGTGGGCCATAACAATATATCTTACAATCCGGAAGAAGAACTATTTCGTGGCCCTGATACCGGCCATGTTCATGTCGTTGGTGACATCGGCCTACATACTGTTTGCCAGCGAAGGCTTCGGACTCCCAGCCAAGGTGGCATTCCCAATTGCCTTTGCTGCAATGCTGCTGGCCCTGGCGCTTTACCTTGCCTGGGTAAACCGGTATAAGAAGGGATTGGTCAATATTGAAGAGGAATAAAAACGCATAATTATTAGACTCGGTGAAAATTGCGTTAAAATGTAAAACCGAGTAGTGGAAAAATGCGATATTTTGACTACTTTTGCAGTCGCAAACAACTTGAAGTGTCGGCAGTTGAAACAACATCACGTTGTGAATTGCTTTCAAATTTCAAAATAAGTCCTTCTTTCTTATTACATTTTTTCCGGTGCCGATACACCTAAAATCTTCAGTGCCTGTCTGATCACCAGTCCTGCCTCCCCGACAAGTGCCAGTCGTGCCTGCGCAACAGGGAGATCAACACCAATAATACGACACTTACTGTAAAAGCTGTGGAACGCACTGGCAAGCTCATATACAAACCGGGCAATACGCTGCGGTGCATAATCAGCAGCTGCTTTTTCCACCTCTTCAGGATATTCCTCAATTTTCTTTATGAGTGCTATCTCTGTCTCATCCGTAAGCAAGGAAAGCTCCGGCTGCGCAACGATCTCGATATTTGCTTCCTTTGCCTGACGGAAAATGCTGCAAATACGGGCATGCGCATACTGAATATAATAAACCGGATTTTCATTTGACTGCGATTTTGCCAGATCAAGATCAAAATCAAGCTGACTGTCAAGCGAACGCATTACAAAGAAATAACGTGCCGCATCAGTTCCGACTTCTTCCATCAGCTCAGCCAGCGTAACACTCTCGCAGGGTGCGGCTGAGCAGGCTTCATCAGTTGAAGAGCTGTCTGCTTCGATCGCGGAGATCGCTTCGCAGACCAAGAGCAATGCCGAAAATGCTGACAAAGCCAATGAACTTACTGAAGAAACCAAAACCAATGCTGCCGACGGACGCAATGATCTGCAGAAAATGCTGGCGGCAATGGAAGCGATCAATCAGTCATCAACAAATATTTCCAAGATCATCAAAGTTATCGATGAGATAGCTTTCCAGACTAATATATTGGCCCTCAATGCGGCGGTTGAAGCTGCCCGGGCCGGACAGCACGGCAAGGGTTTTGCCGTAGTTGCCGAAGAGGTCAGAAACCTGGCTGCCCGCAGTGCCAAAGCGGCTAAAGAGACGACCGACATGATCGAAGGTTCGATCGAAAAAGTCAATGACGGGCGCAAGATCGCCGCTGAAACAGCTGAAGCTTTGACGACGATCGTTGATCAGGTTGACAATGTCGCTGATCTCGTGGCTTCAATAGCAAAAGCATCGCGTGAGCAGAGCATGGCGATCGAGCAGATCAACCAGGGCGTATTGCAGGTATCGCAGGTTGTTCAGGGCAATTCGGCAACCAGCGAGCAGGCTGCTTCCGCTTCCGAAGAGCTCAGTGCACAGGCGGATGTGCTTAAAACTACCGCCGATAAATTCCAGCTTATTGCCGGAGAAGAAAAACCGGCCGGTACAGCAAAAAAACCGCAAAAACCTGTTCCGACAGATAAAACAGATAAAAAAGATAAAAAAACCGGAAAAGAAACTGATCTGAAAAAAGCGGAACCGGAAAAAAAGGTTGAGCCAAAACCAGAACCGAAAGCCAAAGAGGCAGCTGCTGACAAGAAGGCAACCGATAAGACAGCTGAAAAGCCGGCAGAAGAAACGGCTCCCGAAGCTGCAACAAGTGCGCCGCCAAAGCGTCAGCCACCGAAGGTTATCGCTTTGACAGAAGAAGAAGGTTTCGGCAAATATTAATTTGTATCTATCTAGTATAGGAATAAACTATCAGCGGAGGACTCGGTATGACACAGCTCGAATTTCAAAACTATGCGCAATATGTGGAACAAAACTTTGGTATACAGCTTCCTCAGGAAAAAAAGACCTTGTTGGAATCGCGGCTGTACAAACTGTTTTGTGATCATGACGAGCCGGAGTTTACCGATGAAAAGACTTTTTACGATTATCTTTTGCGGGACAAATCCGGCAAAGCAAAATCTATCCTCGCTGATGCGATAACTACCAATCATACCTATTTCATGCGTGAGACGGACCACTTTGATTATTTTCGTGATACGGTGCTGCCGTATTGGGCTGACAATATCAAAGACGGTGACGTCCGTACCTGGTGTGCGGCCTCGTCTTCCGGGGAAGAACCGTATACGATGGCAATGATCATGCATGATTTCTTTTCCATGCGCCCCGGAACTTGGGAAAAGACAATGCTTGCGACCGATCTTTCAGTAGAGATTTTGGGCGTGGCAAAAGAAGGAATTTATGATGAGCAGGCCGTCAAGGTTTTGCCGCAGCATTGGCAAAAGGCTTATTTTCATAAATGCGGGTCTGATAAGGTTCAGGTGGTAGATACGATTCGTAACCAGGTATTGTTCAGGAAATTTAATCTCATGGAACCGCGGTTTCCGTTCAAAAGACCGTTCCATACTATTTTTTGTCGTAATGTAATGATATATTTCGATGAACCGACCAGACGCCGGTTAGCCCGGCAATTCTATGATTTTCTCATGCCGGGCGGCTACTTGTTTGTCGGTCATTCGGAAGTAATAGACCGTACAGCGGCACCGTTTGAATACGTTATGCCGTCGGTATACCGAAGGAAGTGATGAGTTGGCTGGGATCAGATTATTGATAGTAGATGATTCTTTGTTCAAAGAATTGCTCGGCAGAGAACTGATGGCTTTTCTTCCGGCTGGCTCTGTTATTGAAAAAGCCGGTGATCCGTTTGAAGCCCGGGATAAGATAATCTCCTTTAATCCGGACGTAATGCTGCTTGATGTCGAAATGCCGCGCATGGATGGCATTGAATTCTTACGTCGGCTGATGACACAGTATGCCCTGCCGACAGTAATGCTGAGCGGTTCGCCGGAATATAAAGAAGCCGCGATTTTGGCCGGGGCACTTGATTTTGTTCTCAAACCGCAAGGGCATATTTTGCGGGCTGAAACGCAATTTTTCCAGACCTTGGCAACGAAACTCATGACGGCTTCGGTGGCCAAAGTCATGATGGCAGCCAAACCGGTACCGGGAGCAAAGAAAATGGCCCGGTCCCTGATCTCGATCGGTGCATCAACCGGTGGTACGGAAGCATTGGCTTCGGTATTGATGGGGCTTCATCCGCCGCTTCCGGGGATCATTATAGTTCAGCATATTCCGCCGATGTTCTCACGGCTCTTTGCCGAGCGGCTTGATCATGATACGGATTTTGCCTGCAAAGAAGCCGAGACTGGCGATATGATATTGCCAAACACGGTGCATGTCGCTCCGGGCGATAAGCATTTGCGTATAAAAGCGGTCCCCGGCGGCGGGTATATGATCGACTGCCAGCACGGACCGCGGGTCAACGGACATTGTCCGTCAGTAGATGTAATGTTCCACTCTGTAGCCGAAGTTGCCGGCAAAACGGCAATGGGCGTTATCCTGACCGGTATGGGCAACGATGGTGCCAAAGGCTTGCTTGCGATGCGGCAGGCCGGCTGTCCGACACTGGGACAG
>CALCTX010000323.1 GCA_937907035.1 uncultured Selenomonadales bacterium | reverse complement strand
TCATTTCTCGAAGGAATTTCGAACATGATTTCAGTCATAATTTCTTCGAGGATCGCTCTGAGTCCGCGTGCACCGGTGTTTCTCTCAATGGCTTTTGCAGCAACTGCATTAAGCGCTTCTTTTGTGAATTCGAGTTTTACTCCATCCATCTCAAAGAGCTTTGAGTACTGCTTGGTGAGAGAATTCTTGGGTTCGGAAAGGATACGTACGAGAGCGTCGCAGTCTAGGTTTTCAAGTCCGACGATTACGGGAAGACGTCCCACAAGTTCGGGAATGATACCGAATTTGATGAGGTCTTCAGTAGTTACTTTACTGAGCAATTCGTCGAATTTTGGTTTATCCTTTTCGCCTTCGACTGCTGATCCGAAGCCTATTGCGGCATCGCTCTTTTTCAGCCGTTTGGCGATTATTTTATCTATGCCGACAAAGGCACCGCCGACGATGAACAGGATGTTTTTCGTATTGACTTTGATGGTCGGGGCTTCCGGATGTTTTCTCTGTCCGCGGGCTGTGAATTCAACGTCACAGCCTTCCAGCATTTTGAGCAGTCCCTGTTGAACGCCTTCGTGGCCGGGATCGGCAGTGATGGAATTGTTTTCGCCGGATTTACGGGCAATCTTGTCAAATTCATCAAGATAAATAATACCACGTTCAGTGCGGGCAATATCCTTGTCAGCCGCATAATAAAGATTGCGGACGGCAATTTCTACATCGGAACCGACAAAGCCGGCTTCTGTCAGGCTTGAGGCATCGGTTACTGCAAACGGGATATCCAGCATTTCAGCGAGATGCTGGAGCATAGCCGTTTTTCCGCATCCGGACGGACCGAGCATGATGACATTGGATTTTTCGATCTCAGTACCGTCATTTTCTTCTGAGGTACTGTATTTCATGCGTTTGTAGTGATTATACACAGCAACAGATAAGACCTTTTTGGCGTGTTCCTGTTCAATGATATATCTGTCCAAAAATTCTTTGATGAGATGAGGCTTGTTTTTCTCAAGAACATTATCAAGCGAGTCGGTAATAGCCTTGGCTGAATTAGCCTTTTGTGCATCTTCGTGATCCTCGATAAAATGGTAGATCTGTTTTACGCAGTCACGGCAGATAGCAAAGCCGGTGTGCGGGTCAAAGATCGGCATATCGTATTGATCTTTGACGGTTATCGTTCGACCGCAAAAGCTGCAGGGTTGTTTAAAAGAATTATTTTTAGGCATCTCAGTTTATCTCCGTTTCATTTAAATAGTATAAAAGATATTTTACCAATTGTCTTTTCTGAATACAAGGGTATAGGGTTTGATTTTGCCATGTTTATTGATTATTATTATTTTGACGAGTAAAATAATAATAAATAGGTTGAAAATATTGATCATGATCAGCAAGGGGTGAAGGAGATTGTTTTTGGAAGAACGGCAGGAGCATATAATGAGTCTCTTGGAGCGGGACGGTAAAGTTGCTGTACGTGACTTGAGCAAACGCTATGGGGTGACGGAGGATTGTATACGAAAAGATCTGGGCAATCTGGAGAAACAGGGCCGGCTTAAGCGTACTTACGGCGGAGCGGTGTTGCCCCGGGAAAATCTTCATGCAATGGAAGCCGAGGCCCGGCGCAATGCAGATATCAGCGGGAAACGAAAGATAGCTAAATTGGCCAATCAACTGATCAATGATAATGATATGGTGTTTTTGGATGTGTCGACCAGCAATCTGGCTCTGGCAGAATTGCTGGTCAAAGAAGAACGGGAATTGACGGTTGTGACTAATATGATCGATGTGCTGGTTATTTTGTCGCGCAGTCCGAAGATCAATCTTATTTTTACCGGAGGTATGATAAATAAGAGCCGGGATGGTTTTTGGGATGTTATGACGATGGAGTTTATTTCTCATCTGAAACCGGATATCGCTTTTATCGGCGCCGTCGGGGTCGATATTTGTGCAAACAGTGTTACTACCTATGATATTGAAGATGGGATAAATAAAGCGGCTATTGTCCGGGTTTCTAAAAAGTCTTATGTAGTTGCTGAAGCAAAAAAATTGAGTACAGCGGGCAATTATAATTATGTGACCTTGGATGCGCTGGCCGGGTTGATAACTGATTCACGTCCGGCGGGAAATATTTGTCAGGCGGCAGAAAACTATGGGGTAAAGATAATTTTACCGGAGGAGTAAATATGTGGCAGAGATTTTATCGGGCAATGGTTCGCGGCCTTTTGATGCTGGGTTTTTATTTGGTGGTAATGGCTGCTTTTCGCTTGTTTTTTATCGTATGGATGTATGATTATTTGGGCGATGCGGTCGGATCGGCTGATATAGCTTTGGCTTTTTGGCATGGCAGCCGTTTGAGTATACAAACGGCGGGAGTGATAACTCTCGTCTGCGGTTTGCCGGCACTTTTGATGGGAATATTTTCGGCACAGCAGGGCGAAAAGATGCTCAAGCGGCTGAATGCGGCAACTATTTTAGGTATGGCAATGCTGTATGTGGCCAGGTTCCCGTATTATAAGCAGTTTCATACCGGGTTTAATCAGTTGTTGTTTAATACAATACATGATGATATCGGAGCGATCCTGACCACATTGACGATGGAATATTTTTTGCCGGTCCGCTTGCTGGCGGCGGCAATCCTCGGCTGGGAGCTGTACCGGTTTTGGCGATATTTGATGCGGTGGGAAATACCGGATTTTCCAACGGAATTATCACAACCGGTCAAATTCTTTGCTCAAGTCATGTTTATTGCCGTTTTGGTTGTAGTTTCACGTTTGGTATATTATGGCGGGGCATTTGGCTGGCAGACAGCGATCGATTGGGAAAATGCCGGGATTACTAAGGATAATTTATTAAATGAAGCGATACTTGATGATTGTCAGGCTGTGTTCCGCGGGTATACGACGAATAACCGGCTGCTGGCGTGTAACGGACTTGATTTTACTGTGTTTGAGATCAGGCGGCTGGCGGCCAAACTTACGCATAAAGCACCGGACAGCAATGATCTTGATACCTATTTGACTAAAACAGCGCAAGGCGCACAGATCAATAAACCAAAACATATTTTTTTGCTGATCAGCGAAAGCTATGCTAATTGGCCGTTATTGCCAAAGTATGAAGGGTTGCCGATCGCATCCGGGATGAGAGGACTGCTGGCTGAACCGGAATCGTCATATTGCGGGGCACTGTTGCCAAATGGTGGTTATACAGTATCAGCGTTGACGGGAATTACGGCCGGTCTGGCTGATGCCAATCTGTATTTGACGACAATGCCGGAAGCGTTAAAGGGTCCCTATCCGACAGCGGCGGCTCCGCAACTGAAACGATTGGGGTATCAGACTAATTTTTGGTACGCCGGGCCGGCGACTTGGGAACGGATCGGTGAATTTACTAAGGCTCAGGGGTTTGATAATTTCTACAGCCGGGGAGATTTTTCGGAGGCACCGGGGACGGTCTGGGGCTGTGAAGATGAGTACCTTTATGCGGCTGTGCTGAAGGGGTTGCCGCAGGAAAGCAGCTTTAATGTATTGCTGACAGCCAGCAATCATGCACCGTTTTCGGTTAATCTGGAGGAAAAAGGCTTTGACAGGGAAGCAGTTCGCCAGTCGTTGCCGAAAGACAGGCAAAAAGATGAGGAGTTATTAACGCAGCTCGGTCATTTTTGGTACGGAGACCGGGAACTGGCAAATTTCATCAAAACAGTCCGGGAGAAATATCCGGATAGTTTGTTTATTGTCGTTGGTGACCATGCAGACCGGTACAATATTGAAAAAGCGCCGAATACCTATACGCGATGTGCAATACCTTTGATAATCATCGGCAAGGGGGTTACCAAAGGTTTGTTGCCGTTTGATGCAGCCGGAAGTCATATCGATGTTGTTCCGACGATCATTGAAATGATCGCGCCGGAGGGCTTTGCTTATACTTCATTGGGTGAAAGTCTGACACGGACAGCCAAGCGGGGTGTAAATTATGGCTGGTGGATCACGCATAATGCGATCGGTAAGGCCGATACAGTACCTTTAGTGCCGGAAAGCTTTGACGGCAGTACGCCACCGGTTGTTGAAGAGGCGGCGATGCAGGACTATATCAATGCGATCCGGGCGATATCATGGTATCGGGCAAAATATGGTGCAATCCTTGATGAAGAACGTTTGATGGCAAAATGAAGCAGGATAATGATATGGAATATGATGACTTATTAAAGCAATGCGAATTATGTCCAAGGCATTGCGGGGTTAACCGGCTGAATGGAGAACTCGGCTTTTGCGGTGCCGGGGATAAGGTGCGGATAGCGTTGGTTTCATTGCATCCTTGGGAGGAACCTTGTTTAACCGGGGAGAAGGGTGCGGGAACAGTATTCTTTTCGCATTGCAATTTACGTTGTGCATTTTGTCAAAACAGTGTGATCAGCAGTGAAGGGCAAGGAAATGAGGTTTCGACAGCCCGGCTGACAGAGATCTTTCTTGAGCAGCAGCAACGGGGCGCGGCGACGCTTGATTTGGTTACACCAACGCATTATGCACCGCAGATCGTTGCGGCCTTACGGGCAGCAAAAGAGCAAGGACTTACATTGCCGGTCGTTTGGAACAGCAGCGGATATGAAACTGTGGCGATGATTGAATTTGTTGCGCCGATGGTCGATGTGTTTTTGCCGGATCTGAAATATTATAGTCCGGAATTGGCAGCTCGTTATTCGGCGGCGGCAGATTATTTTGCCGTAGCGACACAGGCGATTTTGAAAATGGTCGAATTGAAAGGATGTCCACAGACAGATAAAAACGGACTGTTGACTAAAGGAGTCCTTGTACGGCATTTAGTGTTGCCGAATGCTCGTAAGGACAGTATGGCGTTGCTGGACTGGGTGGCAGAAAATTTGGCCGGCAAAGTAAAGTTGTCGCTGATGAATCAATACACACCGCTATTTCGGGCGACAGAGTTTAAAGAGATCAACCGGCGGCTGACAACTTTTGAATATGAAAGTGTTGCAGAGCATGCTCTGGATCTGGGCTTGGATGATTGTTATGTTCAGGAACGGCGGGCGGCCTCGGCAGAATATGTTCCGGATTTTGACGGCCGGGGAGTTTTAAAAGAATAGTCAGAAGGTCGGGCTTGTTTTTGTAACAGGAAAATGGTATTTTGTGTATGGGAAGAAGACCATATACCATAAATAAAAATATTGAGGGAGGAAACAATAATGGCATGGTTTGGTTTAGTCGAAGACAAATTTTGTAATTTGTGCGGGGCAAAATTGGGTGTATTGTTTGACAACAATTCACTTAAGGACGGAAACAGAATCTGTAATGATTGCGAAGCAAAGTTATCTCCGTTCTTTACGGGACGTAAGCAGGCTACACTTGATGATATCAAACGTCAGCTGGAATATCGGGAGAATAACAGAGCGGCTGTTGCTGCGTTCAATCCGACAGCAGTATATGGTTACAACTTGAAGGTTTATATTGATACCACAGCCGGGAAATTCTGCGTTGCCCGGGGCAATGACTGGCGCAACACCAATCCGGATATTATTGATCTGTCACAGGTAACCGGAGCAAGTGTCGATATTCGGGAAAACCGTCATGAATTAAAGACCGAGGGCGAAGATGGCCGCATGGTCAGCTATGATCCGCCGGAATATGAGTATTCCTATGATTTCCACCTCAATATTCAGGTGAATTCACCATGGTTCAATCAGATCCATGTTGATCTTACCGATGATAATAACCTTCCGACAACCCGGTCGGAGGAATTGTATCGGCAGTATGATGCTATGAGCCGCGAATGCGTAGCAGTATTGCGGCGGCAGGCAATGCCGGGGTCGTACACTAATGGCATGAATATGAGCGGATTTGGCGCTATGTCAATTGTTGGTGCGCTCGGAGCAGTTTTGGGAGCTATGGGCAATAATAATGCCAATTCGATGATGCAGGGTATGCAACAGGGAATGATGCAGGCCGGAATGCAGCCGGGGATGATGAATCAGGGAATGATGCAGCCGGGTATGCAACAGATGAATGGTATGCCACAGTCAATCCCTCCAATGCCACCGGGGATGGTCAATATGCAAATGGATTGCCGGGCACCACAGGCAAATGGTATGCCGATGCAGCCGGGGATGATGAATCAAGGAATGATGCAGCCGGGTATGCAGCAGATGAATGGTATGCCAATGCAAAATCAGATGCCGATGCAGCAAGGCATGATGAATCAGGGGATGGCAAATCAGCAGCCGATGCAGGCAAGATGCCAGAGCTGCGGCTGGACCGGACCACAGACCGGAAAGTTCTGTCCGAATTGCGGTTCACCGTTGATGTAATGAATTGAA
>CALCTX010000322.1 GCA_937907035.1 uncultured Selenomonadales bacterium | reverse complement strand
AAAAGCGATTGACGTCAAATGTATTTATTTTTACGAGCAAATGTGCTATACTGAATACAAGACAGCTGATGTGTCGGTTCCTCCGTAAGGAGGTGGTGCTATGAGAACATACGAAGCCTTATCTTTGATGATAGCCTTTGGAATTCTTGTAGCCACTATGATTTTGGCTACTAAATGATTTTTATAAATCTTTTTAATATGCCGAAAGCCGACCATTGGTAGTGGTCGGCTTTCCAATGTTCTGAGGAGCTGACTTCCACCATCAGCTGTCTCTTTCTATACTTATTTTACAACTGACAAATATAACTTGTCAAATAATCTTGTAAACAGAACATATATGTGATAAAATACGAACAAGGTGTTGCCAAACGGTAGGCGGTCAATCTCAGCCCTCGAAAGGGGGCATTGCCTATGACGATATATGATTTTTTTACGTGTTTAGTTTTACTAATTGCGTTCATTATCGTTCTGAAAGCATAGAAAAACCGCTTCACGGCTCTCAAACGTAAGCGGCTTTTCTAAAAAGTTCATTTGAGGGCTGGCCGTTTACCGGCAGCACCTTTTTCTATTTACATTTTACAATGGAGATATGAAAATTTCAAGACAAATAATGTAAATGCAAATCAGTCACGTCATGCCTTCAAAAGTGGTATACTGTAAAAAACACTTATTTTTCGAGGAGGATTTTTATGAATCTGCTTGACGGTGTAAAGGTTGTCGATTTTTCCAAATGGTTGCCCGGGCAATATTGCGGTATGCTTCTGGGCGATTACGGTGCCGATATTATCAAGGTCGAAGACCTGAAAGGCGATGCGACCCGATATTTCCTGCCGGAACGGGAGCCGGGAATGAGTTTTTGGCATTTAATGCTCAACCGCAACAAGCGTGGTATCGCTCTCGATGTAAAGACTACAGAGGGTGCCGACACATTATTGGCTTTATTAAAGGAAGCCGATGTTTTTTTGGAAGGGTTCCGCCCCGGCTATCTTGCCCGCTATGGTTTGGATTATGAAAAGGTCAAGCTCATCAATCCCCGTCTTATTTATGTCTCGATCACCGGCTTTGGTCAAAAATCGCATATTCCGGCTCACGATCTCAATGTTATCGGTTTAGCCGGCTTGAATTCAATGGATGACGGTGGTGATGCCTGCGTTTCCGAAATTCAGATTGCTGCACTGAGTAGTTCTTTGAATGCTCTGTCCGGAATCGCTATGGCCCTTTTTGCCCGTGAAAAGACCGGTCATGGCCAGCACCTGGATGTCAATCTTTATGCGAGTGCGCTCAGTCTCCAATCAACTGCCGCCGCTACTCTTTGGGGTTGTCGGGAAACAAAAGTTCCCCGTTTTTCCCGGGTAACCCATTATTACAACATTTACCGGACCAAGGATGACCGTCATCTCACAGTCGGTACTATTGAGCCTAAATTCTGGCAGCGTTTCTGTCAGCTCATCGATATGCCGGAATTAATCGAACGGCATCGTGATTTTGCTCACGAAAAAGAACTGATCGCCATTGTCGGCGAAAAGATAGCGCAAAAAACTTTAGCTGAATGGGAAGCTCTTATCGGTGACGAAAATTTTTGTGTCACTCCAGTCCGTACTTTTGCTGAAGCTTTGGAATCTCCGCTTACTCAAGAGGAAAATATGATCCGGACGTTACCCAGTGATATAGGCGATATAACGTATCTCCTGCAGCCGGTCAAGTTCTCCGACTGTACCCCGAACATCCAGCGCCGGGCCCCAAAACACGGTGAACACACGGCAGACATAATAAACGAAATGCATCTTTCAGCAAAATAAGGATCTGCTGAGGCCAGCAAATCCTTATTTGTCAAGACTTGTAATATAAAATTCTTTATGCTACTATAACAGCCAAGGGAAGGAAAGCCTGGGGTGTTCGAGGGCCATGATAGTGTCTAACCGACTTCTTTACACTGGGAATCTGACTTGTTCCTGCCGCTGCTGCATCGTCTCGAACGAATAGCAAAATCAGGACTTAAGAAACCCACCTGCTGCGCGCAGGTTTAGGCATATTGGGTTTACGGCATTCCGGACTCCGTCTTTGAGAAGGACCTGCGTTGCAGGTCCTTTTCGTTTGCTGTTTTTTGGTTTAGTACATTAACCCCGAAATGCAAGAAACCGCCGAGGATGTGCTGAAGACGAGGCGCAACGCAAGCGTTATCCCGCAGCCGTACATAAAGTACGTTGGGAGCATAACACGCGTAGC
>CALCTX010000321.1 GCA_937907035.1 uncultured Selenomonadales bacterium | reverse complement strand
TCTGAGTACTGTCATTTTTATTAATTTTGATTTCTTTCATATTACAACGATATACTTAACAATAAATTATATAATTTTTCGTTACTTTTTTTGTCGGTCTGTGAGTTGTTTATTTCATCAAGTCGTTTGATATAGGCGTTTTTATCATTAAAAAAGTTATCCACATATTCACTTTTTTATCAACATAAACACATTTAGTTAACCTAATTAATATTAAGTTAACATAATATAGTGTGGATTATTAAATATTTGAAATTTTATGTATTTTAGATTATTATAGAGTAGATTGATTATGTATTTTTCTTTAGGGAGTTAATGATGCCAGAAATCAAAGAAAAATGGGAAGAAATAAAGGAATATATTAAAGTTGAATTCGATATTAATCCTGTATCTTACGATACCTGGATTGCTCCTCTCCAACTTTTTGATGTTGTTGATAATTTAGTTAAAATTACTATTCCTTCTGAAAACTCTCATGCTCTTAACTACATCACAAATAAATATAAATCATTTTTTACAGTTGCCATTTCTGAAATGTTTAACTCTACTTATGAAGTAGTTTTCATTTTAGATAAAGCTAATGAAGATTTTGAAGAAGAAAAAAATCTTATTAATAGTGTAGCAAGCAATATCAACTACATTAATGCTAATTTAAATTCTAAATACAAATTTACTTCATTTATCACAGGTAATAACAACAAACTTGCAAAATCAGCTGCTTTAGCTGTAGCTGAATCTCCAGGTGAAGTTTATAACCCTCTTTATATATATGGAGGAGTTGGACTTGGTAAAACTCACCTTATGCATGCTATCGGTCATGAAATATTAAAACGCAACCCGGAAATGCGTGTACTGTACATTTCCAGTGAAAAATTTACCAACGAACTGATCAATTCTATCCGTAATAATACCACGGAAGAATTCCGTCAAAAATATCGTAAGATCGATGTTTTACTGGTCGATGATATGCAGTTTTTGTATAAAAAAGTTGGTACACAGGAAGAATTCTTCCATACCTTTAATGCTCTTTATGATGCAAAAAAACAAATAATCCTTTCTTCCGACCGTCCGCCGCGGGAAATCGAGACCTTGGAAGAACGTTTGCGTTCCCGTTTTGAATGGGGTCTTCAAACCGATATCCAGGCACCGGATCTTGAAACACGTGTCGCTATTTTGAAAAAGAAAGCTGTCTTAGAAAATATATCTGTTCCTAATGATGCCTTATTTTATATTGCCAGCCGAATTGACAGCAATATTCGTGAATTAGAAGGAGCACTTACCCGAGTTGTCGCTTATTCATCGATAAATAATCAACCGATAACCACCGAATTGGTAAGTGAAGCAATGAATGCTATCTATCCTAAAGAGCGTACACAGGCTATAACTATTGAACTTATTCAGGAAATTGTTGCAGCTTACTACAGTCTCGATGTCAAAGAGCTTTCAGCCAAAAAGAGAACCAGAGAATTAGCATTCCCGAGACAAATAGCTATGTATCTCTGCCGCAAACTTACCGATTACTCATTGCCACAGATTGGCAACGAATTCGGCGGTCGTGATCATACAACTGTTCTGCACGCCTGCGAAAAAATAGATAAAGACCGGCAGGAAGATACAAAACTTGATGCAGCAATAAAAGAATTGATGCAAAGAATACAAAAAATGTAAAACCACATTTTTCAGTGGATAACCTTTTTGATAACCTTGTGTTTATCCGGAAGATAATATGTGGATAAGACCTACAGAACGGTTATCCCTGTTATTATGTGGATAACCGTTCTCTTATTATCAACATCCTTATACACAGCAATAAAACCTTTACCAACAAACGTTTAAAATACTTATCAACTTTTTCACAGCCCCTACTACTACGACTACTGATTATTTAATATATATAAAGCAATAGAAAATAAGAGGTGCTAAAAATGAAATTTACCTGTCAAAAAAATGAAATGGTTCAAGCAATACAAATTATCAGCAAAGCAACTCCAAATAACCCGCAGAACCCTATTTTGTCAGGATTTTATCTGGAAACCCAGAATAATAAAATAGAACTTCGGGCTACCGATAACGAAATTGGTATTATAACTGATATTCCGGCAGAAATAGAAGAACCCGGTAATGTTATTCTTTCCGGAAAAACTCTGCAGGAAATAATCCGCAGTTTGCCGGGAGAAAATCTGACTATTACTTTCGATGAAGAAAAGAAAATTGCCAATATAAGATCCGGTTCGACAAATTTTGATCTTATCTCTATGAACGGTCAATTTTCATCAGTACGGATGACTGATCCTCTTATTAATTTCAAAATGAAAGATACTCTTTTAAAGAGTCTTATAAAAAAGACAGTTTTTGCTTGTTCAACCGATGAAAAGAGACCGATATTTACCGGCTGCCTGTTGGAAATAAAAGACGAAGAGATCACGATGGCAGCAACAAACACTCACCGTTTGTCGGTAAAAAATGCTGTTTTGACGGAATTTAAAGGCTCACGGCGTATGATAATTCCATCAAAGATTTTAAATGAATTATTAAGAACGCTTAATTCTGATATTCCGGAGGATATTGATATTGCTTGTTCCGATACCAGGATCAGCTTCTCATTTGGCAATATCTATATGATCTCCCGACTGATCGAAGGTCAGTTCCCGGATTGCAACCGGGTAATTCCGGCTGATTTCAAGACCAGAGTAACTTTAAAAACAGCTGACTTTATGGGAGCAGTAGAACGTATATCTCTGATTGCGCGACATGATGATTATAAAGTAATGCGTTTTGAATTTTCTTCCGGTCAGGTAAGAATATCATCAAATAATCAAAATATCGGTTATGCGGAAGAAACAGTTCCGGCAGTGATCGATGGGGAAGATGTAAATATTTCCTTTAATTTTACATATCTGCTTGATGTGTTGAAAAATATCGATACCGAAGATATTTATTTCTCGCTTAATGAAAAACTCAGTCCGGCAGCGGTAAGAGAACCGGGAAATGAATCGTTTATCTATATTATCACTCCGGTAAGAACTTCTCATTGATTTGTTAAAGTGATGTATTAAAAATATGATAATAAAAACTATCAAACTCAACAATTTCAGAAATTATGGATCATTGTCATTAAATCTTTCGCCGGGAATAAATATTTTTCTCGGCGAAAATGCTCAAGGAAAGACCAATATTCTTGAAGCAATTTACTATTCGGCTTTGTCGCATTCTCACCGGACTAATGATGATGAAGATCTGATCAGACAAAATAGTGATCAGGCAAATATGCAAATAATTTTTGAACGGTTGGGGATTGAAAATGAAATAAGTATAAACCTGTTCCGACAAAAAAGACGCCAGATTTTTTCCGGCGATCAGCATTTGAAGGTTCGGGAAATGATAGGTCTTATAAACGTCGTCTTGTTCTCTCCGGAGGATCTTTTTTTGATAAAAGGAGCTCCGCAGGGAAGACGGCGCTTTTTGGATGCTGAAATTTCCCAGGCCAATCCGCGATATTTTAATGATCTGTCAACATATATCAGGTTATTAAATCAACGTAATTCTTTGTTAAAAAAGATAAGAGAAACCGGGCAGGGGAGAGATATGCTGACTGTTTGGGACGAACAGTTGGCTGATCTGGCAGCTAAAGTAGTAAAAAAACGTTTATCTTCGGTAAAGGATTTAAATAATATCGCGGCAGCGATGCAGAAAAAGTTATCCAATGACCGGGAAAATTTGCTTGTTGCTTATGAAATAAAAGATAAGGAAATAAACGAATTTGTGGAAGAAAACCTTGTTTTATGGTATAATAAAAGGCTGAGAGATTCGATTGAGACGGATATTTATCGGGGTTCGACAAGTATAGGTCCGCAACGTGACGATCTGATCTTTTCTGTCAATGGCAATGATCTTAAATCCTATGGTTCACAAGGTCAGCAACGGACCGGAATTTTAGCTCTGAAGCTTTCCGAATTAGAATTTTTACATCAGGAGACAGGAGAATATCCGGTATTATTGCTTGATGATGTAATGAGTGAACTTGACAGCAACCGTCGGATACAGTTATTGGAATTTATATCCCGGGAAAAGATCCAGACTCTAATCACAGCTACCGAACCGGCTTATTTTCCAGCTGAATTTCTCAATGATGCTTATATTGTAAAAGAGGGGCATATTGATGCCAAGAACCGGTAATTTTGAATCCTTTAATGCGGTTTTGCCGCGTTTTTTGGGTTCTATAAAGAGTAAAAAAAAATATTCCGAGCAGCAGGTTTTTTATCATTGGGATAAAATAGTCGGAAAAGATATTGCCAGGCATGTCAGACCGGAACGATTTTCTTTTAAGACTTTATTTTTAGCTGCTGATTCTCCGGTTTGGGCTAATCAGTTATTATTTCTGCAGGAAGAAATAATCGACAAGATAAATCGGTTTTTGCAGGAAAAATTGGTTAAAGAGCTCCGGTTTAATGCATCAATGTCTCCGTTTAAAAAAAGTATTGAGAAAAAAGATATTTCAAGATCAGAAAAAATCAATTTAATACCAACTGATGAAGAAAAATCAAAATCGGCAGAAGTATGTAAAAAAGTACATGATCAGGACCTGCAAAAGGTTTTGAGTTCTGCGGTAGCGTCAAATTTAGCCAAAAGACGTTGGCGTTTGGAAAATGGTTGGCATAAATGTGCTGATTGTCAAACTTTAGTTGAGCCGGCTGAAAAATTATGCAGCGAATGTCAGAGAAAAGCTGTTCAGTCCAGAGCAAAAAAAATCCGTGAATTTCTTATGGCCTGTCCCTGGAGCAAATATGCTGATATTTATAATTATGTTCCCTGTACAGCAGCTGAAGCTAACAGCGAAAGGGCTAAATTATTACAGCAATTAGCCGGCCGCATAGTTTATGGCGATAAAGAAAGCCTGGAAATGAAAACTTTAGTTATGCTGGCTGATTCATTACCTTATGAAAAAATTACAGCGGAACGGATCGAAAGGGTAATGAAAAGGTTCCGTTGGATGATGATAAATAAAGAAAAAGATGATAAAAAAGATAAAGGAGAATTTTGATGGCAAACGAAGAAAACCTTGACGATATCAAAATCAATATTGATGAAAAAAGTGCTGAGGTTTCGGCAGTCGAAGGCGAATATGGTGCTGATCAGATTCAGATTCTGGAAGGTTTGGAAGCCGTCAGAATGCGCCCCGGTATGTATATCGGCAGTACATCAGAGCGCGGTCTCCATCATCTGGTTTATGAAGTTGTTGATAATTCAATCGATGAAGCATTGGCCGGTTTTTGTACACATGTAGATGTTACTATTCACAAAGATAACAGTATCACTGTTATCGATAACGGCCGCGGCATTCCGGTAGATATGCACGAAAGCGGCAAACCGGCGGTAGAAGTTGTTTTGACTGTACTTCATGCCGGCGGCAAATTCGGTGATGGCGGATATAAGGTTTCCGGCGGTCTGCATGGTGTCGGCGTATCCGTTGTTAACGCTTTGTCTACATCAATGGAAGTAGAAGTAAAGCGTGATGGCAAAGTTCATGCGATCAGCTTTGCCAGAGGCGTAACAAAAGATCCGCTTCATGTTATAGGTGAAACCGATATGACGGGAACAAAAGTACATTTTGTTCCGGACAATGAGATATTTACCGTTACGACATATGATTATGCAACCTTAAAACATCGGTTGCGGGAACTGGCATTTTTAAATCAGGGTATAACTATTATTCTCAATGATGAACGTGGCGAGGAATTTGTTTCCGAAACCTTCCATTTCGATGGCGGTATCCGTTCATTTGTTGAGCATCTCAACCGGAAAAAAGAAACTATCAATCCGGCACCGATATATTTCAATGCCGTAAAAGACACGACAGTTGTAGAAGTTGCGTTGCAATATAACGAAAGTTATCAGGAAAATATCTACAGCTTTGTCAACAATATCAACACTGAGGAAGGCGGTACTCATCTGGCCGGATTTAAGATCGCGCTGACCAGAGCAGCCAATGATTTTGCCCGGAAACAAGGTATATTAAAAAATACGGATGAAAATCTTTCCGGTGAAGATGTCCGGGAAGGTTTGACCTGTGTCATCAGCCTGAAAGTACAGAATCCGCAGTTTGAAGGTCAGACAAAGACCAAGCTTGGCAATTCCGATATTCGCGGTATTGTTGATTCAGTTGTAAATGAAGGTTTATCCGAATTCTTTGAAGAAAATCCGGCTATAACCAAAAAGATTTTAGAAAAATCGATAATGGCGCAGCGGGCCAGAGAAGCTGCACGCAAAGCACGGGAACTTACCCGGCGAAAAAATGCTCTGGAAGTCAGCAGTCTTCCGGGAAAACTGGCGGATTGCTCAGTTAAAGATCCGGAACAGGCAGAAATTTATATAGTCGAGGGTGATTCGGCAGGCGGTTCCGCAAAACAGGGTCGTGACCGTAGATTCCAGGCTATTTTGCCATTGCGCGGCAAGATTTTAAATGTTGAAAAAGCCCGTCTGGATAAAATTTTTGCCAATGCGGAGATCAGAACTATGATAACAGCATTTGGTACCGGTATATCTGAAGATTTTGATCTGGCAAAACGCCGTTATGGCAAGATCATCATCATGACAGATGCCGATGTCGATGGTGCTCATATCCGGACCTTGCTTTTGACATTCTTCTATCGTTATATGAAACCGTTGATAGAGCATGGTCATGTTTATATCGCTCAGCCACCGCTCTATTTGATCAGCAAAGGTAAAAAGCACTGGTACACTTATAGTGACGAAGAGCAAGCTAAAAAGCTTGATGAGATTGGTCGCGACAATATTACTGTTCAGCGCTATAAAGGTCTTGGTGAAATGAATCCGGAACAGCTTTGGGAAACTACTATGGATCCGGCTAACCGGACAATGCTCAGAGTGGATATGGAAGATGCTGAAGCAGCTGATGAACTCTTTACTATCCTGATGGGTGACAAAGTTGAACCGCGTCGGCAGTTCATCGAAGACAATGCAAAGTTGGTTAAAAATCTCGATATATGATAACGTCACTAATAATGAGATGCCGGATCAGGTCCGGCATGACGTGGTGACCTAATAGGTTTTGGTACTGAATAACGTCATTCCGGGCTTGACCCGGAATCTCGAAAAAAGCGCCACTAATAGTAAGATGCCGGATCAGGTCCGGCATGACGTGGTGACCTAATAGGTTTTGGTACTGAA
>CALCTX010000320.1 GCA_937907035.1 uncultured Selenomonadales bacterium | reverse complement strand
GGCAACGAACCGGGTCATTCTCAAAACCCTTTTCTGCGTAAAATTCCTGCTCGCCAGCGCTGAAAATGAACTCCTTACCACAGTCCTTGCAAGTTAACGTTTTGTCTTCGTAAGCCATGAAATAATCCCCTCACCTTTTTTGATTGACCGTTCCGTCCGGATTCGCTTGAGTCGAAAATACCTTTTGACAAAAAAACTAATCAGGCTGATACACGTCTATAGCTATTATATTCTACCAAAATAAAAATAGCAAGAAAATTGTTTCCCTTTTAAAAAAGAAACTTTTCCCTTATATTTTGGGTTGTTTTTCTCTTCCCAAATCCGATGATATTCTTCTTCAAGGTCCTTCATATACTCTTCACCATTCATCAATGGAGAACGCTGCAAAAAGCCCCGCAAAGCTTCATGAAACTCTGCTAAAATCTCAGGGTTCCGGGCTATTTTGACTGCCCGGTTTATATACTCATTTTCATTAGGTGCAACAAGTTCCGGCAGATCAGCATTTTCCAAAATGCTTGTTCCCATCCGGGAACCATGTGTATTCCCGCGCAAAGAAACAACCGGCACTCCCATATACAAAGCTTCGCAGGTAGTCAAGCCCCCATTATACGGGAATGTATCAAGCGCAATATCAATATCCCGATATTGTTCCAAATAATCCGGACTATACGGCCGCAATTCAACCCGGGAACTATCAAATCCGACTTCACGCAGTTTTTCCCTGACAATCTCCTGCCCTGCCGGAACACTGCAAATCTTGCTTTTAATGACCAAACGGGAATTAGGTACAAGTTCAATGATCGTACGCCATAAACGCAAGACATCAAAAGTGATCTTATTAAAATTATTGAACGACCCAAAGGTTACATAACCATTTTTTTCAGCTGCCGGAACAGTTGCCGGGGCCGGAGGCTGCCGAACGATAGCCGGAGAATAACATAAATGGGAATGAGCCGGCCTCATCAAACGTTCCGTAAACCCATGATTTTCGGCAAACGGCATACAATATGTATCCGAAAGGAAATAATCGACCTCATTAAGCCCGGTAGTATTAATATACCCTATCCCCGAAACCTGTACCGGAGCCGGACGATAAATAAGTACCGGTAAGCATGAGTCTTGTGTATGGCCTGACAAATCGACCAAAATATCTATATGATCAGCATATATTCGCCGGGCAACTTCCATCGGCGGCAATCCGGCAAGATTGCGCCAGGTAACCGGCAAACGTTCAAACCTTTTAGTAACAACATCACTTTTCCCAACATGATATGCATAAACGACAAAATCATGCCGGGTATATTTTTTCAATAATGGCGTAAAGAAATTAGCCGCCGCATGCTGACGAAAATCCGGCGAAATATACCCGATCCGTAATTTAGTACCATGCTGTCCCGATATCTTATGAGGGAATGTCATTTTTGCCCGAAAAAACGCATTATATCCTTGATGCAGTTCTAACGACTTTTTTACCGGCAGTGGCCGATAATTTGTCATAAACAGGCCCTTACTATAGTAAGCCGCTTTTTTCGCAGGTGTTTCAGCTAACACACTTAATTCAAAAATCGTTCTGACCGCTTTTTCCGGTTCCCCGAATAAAATATATGCGTCAGCCAGCATTTCCAAAGCCCGAATATGAATATCATCAGCGTTTGGCAGGTCACTTTCAGCAGCTACAGCAATGACACCCTTTAAAAGCGAAATTTCTTCTTTATATTTAAATTCGGCCGCACCTATCTCGGCTTCTACCAGCATACCATATAAATGCTGCTGGCTTCGCATGCGGACCTCAACGATCAATTTTTTTGCTTCATCGATCTCGCCAGCCAAAAGCGTAGCCTCGGCCAAAAGACATAATGCATCAACATCTCCCGCCTCAGTCTCCAATATTTCTCTGGCACAGGCACGCATCGCTTTAAAATCGCCATCTTTTCTGGCAACCTCAGCTGAACGCAACCATTCCTCTTTTTCCTCTGCCATTACTGTCCACTCCTGTACAAAGAAAACTTTGCTTCTATTTTATACTAACAATGCTGATCTCTCAACAAAAATCCATAATAAAAACAAAAGAGTGCCGAATGCGTTCACACATCCGGCACTCCTTATTTATTCAACAAAGTTTTTCCAGATCAATAAAGTCTTCCCATAA
This sequence comes from uncultured Selenomonadales bacterium, assembly GCA_937907035.1. The sequence continues at coordinate 602 of CALCTX010000320.1, read as the reverse complement.
TATCGTCAGAGATCGTAAAGGAATGAGGCTGATCAGGGAATGTACCTTTCTTAACTTCCTCATCATACTGCTTAAAAGCTTCTTTCATCTTTTCGCCCAGTTGAGCATACTGCTTTACAAACTTCGGCACATAATCCGAGAACAAGCCCAACATATCCTGATATACCAAAATCTGTCCGTCACAGCCAACTCCGGCACCAATTCCGATAGTCGGAATAGCAAGTTTTTTGGTAATGAGTGCAGCTAATTTGTCCGGTACACATTCCAATACCACCGCAAACGCACCAGCTTCCTGAACCGCTAAAGCATCATTTATCATCTGCTGTGCTGCCTCAGCCGATTTGCCCTGAACCCGGTTGCCGCCAAGAGCATTAACAGACTGTGGCGTCATCCCAATATGTGCCATTACCGGTATACCAGCTTCAACAATAGCTTTTATCTGTTTGCAAACCGAAGCACCACCCTCCAGTTTAACAGCATTAGCCCGGCCTTCCTTCATAAGCCGGCCGGCATTCATTACTGCCTGTTCAACGGAAACCTGATAGGACATAAATGGCATATCAATGACTACCATCGTATCATGGCAGGCCCGTGCTACCGCA
>CALCTX010000319.1 GCA_937907035.1 uncultured Selenomonadales bacterium | reverse complement strand
TATTATCGGAAGATGTACCGGATCCGGCACAGGCTCTCATCAAAGCAGCAATGCGGGCCGGCAGCCGTGACAATCTGACAGCAGTTGTCCTGATAAATAAGACGGAAGGGAGTGAGGGCTGATGGAACAGATAATTCTTGACAAAAGATACGAATTGCTCGAGCATATCGGCAGCGGTGGCATGGCCGAAGTATATAAAGCCAAAGATTTGATCCTGGAACGCTTGGTTGCGGTCAAGATACTCAACTCGCAGTACGCCGGAGATACGGAATTCGTGCAGCGGTTTCATCGGGAAGCCCGTGGCGCAGCCAGACTTTCCCATCCGAATATTGTCGGGGTTTATGATGTCGGCGAAGATGACGGCCGGCACTATATCGTCATGGAGCTCGTTGAAGGGCAGACACTCAAAAATATGATCGCCGAGAAAGGCAAACTTGACGTAGAAGAAGCACTGCACATTGCCAAAAAGATTGCAGCCGCTTTGGAAATGGCGCATAAAAACAATCTCGTTCATTGTGATATCAAACCGCATAATATTTTGGTAACGGCAAACGGAGCTGTAAAGGTTGCCGATTTCGGCATTGCCCGGGCAGTCAGCTCATCAACGCTTACCTATAATGATACAGTGGTGGGTTCAGTTCACTATTTTTCGCCGGAACAAGCCAAAGGAACGGCGATCACGCCGAAATCTGATGTTTATTCTTTGGGGGTTGTTCTCTATGAGATGCTTACCGGTCAGTTGCCGTTCGACGGTTCAACACCGGTCGGTATCGCTTTAAAGCATTTGCAGGAAGATGCACTTTCATTGCGGAGCATCGATGAAAGTATCCCTGGTAAGATAGACGCGATCGTCATGCGGGCTATGGACAAAAACCGTGACAACCGTCCGGACAGTACGGCTATGTTCAAAATGATCGAAGCTGTTGAAAAAGAAGTCGTACTGGGAACAGTAAATGACAAAGAGACTGATGATCCATTTGCAACGATGGTGATCCCAAAGGTGAAAGTATCGGAAGAAACGGACGAAGACGATGAGGAATATTACGATGACGAAGAAGAGGAAGGAACTCTTGACAGCGTAAAACATCTTTTCCGAAGCAAACGGTTTAAGATAATCGCAGTGCTTATTTTGGTCGTTGGTTTCTTCGTCGGAGCATTCTTCTCGTTTGGCGAATTCTGGAGTTTTTCCGAGGTAACTGTTCCGGATGTTGTCGGCAAACAGGTAACTTTGGCAAAACAAATTTTGGAAGACAAAAACCTTCGTGTCAAATTGGCTGAAGCCTTTAGTACTGAAGTGCCAATCGGCAACGTAGTTTCGCAGTACCCGGAAGCCAACGCTAAGGTCAAGGGCCAGCGTCAGATTACGATCTATATCAGCAAAGGCGGCGAAGAGATCGAGATGCCTGATCTTAAGGGCATGACCCGCAGTGCGGCGGAAGAACGGCTCTTTTTGACAAAGTCGGAGATAAATC
>CALCTX010000318.1 GCA_937907035.1 uncultured Selenomonadales bacterium | reverse complement strand
TGAGATGTATGTTCAGGGCATGTCGACCAGTATGCCGATGGATGTTCAGCTGGCATTTTTGAAGACAATCCCGGGCTTGGAGCATTGCAAGGTAATGCGGGCCGGATATGCGATCGAGTATGATTGCATCAATCCGTTGCAGTTGAAACCGACCTTGGAATTTAAAAAGATCAAAGGCTTTTTCTCAGCCGGTCAGTCAAACGGTTCGTCCGGATATGAAGAAGCGGCGGCGCAGGGGATTATTGCCGGAATCAATGCGGCGATGCTGATAAAAGGACAGGAACCGTTAGTGTTAAAGCGGTCGGAAGCGTATATCGGTGTGCTGATCGATGATCTGGTTACTAAGGGAACTCAGGAGCCGTACCGGATCATGACCTCACGGGCTGAGTATCGTTTGATACTGCGGCAGGATAATGCCGATCTCCGTTTGACGGAATATGGCCGCCGGGTCGGTTTGGTTACGGATGAGCGGTATGAACGGTATCAGACAAAGCGGCTGCAGATTGGAAAAGCGTTGGATATTTTGCGGTCTACGTTGCTCAATCCAAATACGATCAATGAACGGAAGCTGGCTGTTATCGGTACGGTGCCGCTCCATACGGTTACATCTCTGTTTGACTTGTTGAAACGGCCGGAAGTAAGCTATGCGGCTTTGAAGCGGGTATTTGATCTGCCGGATATTTCTCCGGAGGCTGAGGAACAGGTTGATATTGCTGTACGTTATGATGGTTATATTAAAAAGCAGCAGGAACAGGTTGATCGGATGGAGAAATTGGAAAATAAGCTGATCCCGGAAGATATTGATTACAATGATATTCCGAGTCTTCGCGATGAGGCGCGGGAAAAGCTCAGCAATATGCAGCCGCATTCAGTCGGTCAGGCGGGACGTATTTCGGGTGTTTCGCCGGCGGATGTGTCGGTATTATTGGTTTATCTTGAGCAACAAAAGCGGCTTAAGGAGGCGCAGGAAAAATGAATTTTTCAGAGGCGTTGACAAAAGCGGCTATAGCTTATGGAATAGAACTTTCTCCTATACAGATCGAACAGTTTACGATTTATTATGATCTGCTGATCGAGTGGAATCAGAAGATGAATCTGACGGCGATCACGCAGCCGGAAGAAGTGGCTGTTAAGCATTTTGCGGATTCCGCCCTGTTTTTGCGTGCGGCTGAGCTGCCCGTCGGCGCCCGGGTGATCGACATCGGTACGGGTGCGGGCTTTCCGGGGAGGGAGCCGTCGTTGAGGGCGATGAAGGCCACGTT
>CALCTX010000317.1 GCA_937907035.1 uncultured Selenomonadales bacterium | reverse complement strand
GTTCAACCGGGCAGAATCGCGGAAGGATTTTGCAGTTATTGTTGAGAAAATGATAGAGGAGCAATCGGCTCCGGGAGGTAAGTTCAATGGCAAAAGAGAAGAAGGATAAGGAAAGTATTGTTATCTGGAATGAATATACTGCTAAGGAAAAAGCGGCTTTGGATAAGCTGGCTGACGGATACAGAGAATTTCTTTCCAAATGCAAGACTGAACGGGAAAGTGTAACTGAAGCAGTCGGGGCGGCCGAGAAGGCCGGTTATCGGAATCTTGAGGATATTATTGCCAATGGGAAAAAAATCAAAGCCGGGGACAAGGTTTACGCGGTCGGGATGAAAAAAACAATAGCCCTTTTCAATATAGGCAGCGACCCTATAGAAAAAGGTATGGCCATCTTGGGAGCGCATATAGACACCTGCCGTCTTGATGTAAAGCAGAACCCGCTTTATGAGGCTGGCGGGATGGCTTATCTTGATACCCATTACTATGGCGGAATAAAGAAATATCAATGGGTAACCCTGCCCCTTGCTTTGCATGGTGTTGTGGCCCAAAAGGATGGAAGGGTGCTGGAGATAGTTATCGGTGAAGATGACAACGATCCGGTGTTCTGTGTAACAGATTTGCTCATTCATCTGGCGGCTGAGCAGATGGAAAAGAAGGCGGCAAAAGTTGTTGAAGGTGAAAATCTGGATATTCTTATCGGTTCTTATCCGCTCAAAGGCGAAAAGAAGGATGCCGTAAAAGCGGGCATATTGAAGCTCATTAAAGACAAATACGATATTGAAGAGGCTGATTTCCTCTCGGCTGAGCTTTGTCTTGTACCGGCAGGAAAGGCTCGGGAAATGGGATTTGACCGCAGTCTTATCCTTGCCTACGGGCAGGACGACCGGGTATGTGCCTATCTTTCACTCGTTGCCATGCTTGAAACGGAGAAAGTCAAGAGGACTACCTGCTGCCTGCTGGTGGATAAAGAAGAAATCGGCAGTGTTGGGGCAACCGGTATGCAGTCGCGGTTCTTTGAAAACACGCTGGCTGATTTGTTGAATGCTATGGGGGAATACAGCGAGCTTAAGCTCCGGCACCTGTTGGCCAATTCAAGAATGCTGTCCTCTGATGTCAGTGCCGGCTTTGACCCGCTTTACGCTTCGGCCTTTGAAAAGAAAAACGCTTCATTTATTGGAAAAGGTATGGTATTCAATAAATTTACCGGCGCCCGGGGCAAGTCAGGCTCCAACGATGCCAATGCTGAATATATCGGGGAAATTCGCTGTATTCTTGACAAGCATAAGGTTCATTTTCAGCTGGCTGAGCTTGGTAAGGTTGACCTCGGCGGCGGCGGGACGATTGCCTATATCATGTCGCTTTACGGAATGCAGGTCATTGACAGTGGCGTAGCAGTTTTGTCAATGCACGCACCATGGGAGGTTACCAGCAAGATTGATCTCTATGAAACGAAAAAAGGCTACGAAGCATTTTTACTTGAAGTATAAAACAAAATAAATGAAACTGAAACAAATGAATTAGACGAGAAATGCCAATCTCTCGCAGAAAACAGAGCCATTGTCAACAGCCAAAACTGTTCCGGTTTTAGCTGTTGACAATGGCTCTTTATGAATGCGCAGGCAGCAGAAAGCATTAATGACACTGCCATGAAGCTCTTGGTTTTTGCAGCTATGTGTTACGGGAAGCCGGATATATTATGAAATGAGCAGGCGGCAATGGTACTCTGCGCTTTACTGAAGTGATTAAATCAGAGGTTGTTTTCGGCAGTTTGCTTAATAATATGATAGGGGTCAGTAAAAAGAATAACTGCTATCCATACAATGAGAGAAAGCCCAATGGCTGATAATCCAAAAAACAAATCGTTAATCATTTCATTAATAGAGGGAAGGAAATATGCCGCTCCTTTTTCTTTATACTCAAAAACTGCATCAACGAAGAACATCATAGTTGCACCCCAGTAGGTGTAATTTAGTATTTCTACTTTTAGCCGGCGTGCATTTTCACTGCAATACCAAATGATGGTAGTAATAATTGCCGCAAAAGAGATAACCAGTAAAGTCATGGGTTGGCACCGTCCTTTACAATGGCGGAATAATTGCGTTGTTTATTTTTTTCAGTGGTATATGTCAGGATACTCCAAACAGCAGTGACAAATAGAGACATCGCAACGCCTACAGTTGACATTTCGTGTACCATTTCTGCTATATCTGAAGGATTGTTTATTGCAGTTAAAAATGGAAATGATGGTTGAATTTCTCCGTGCCATAAGTGCTCAAATATAAGTATTCCGGAGCCACCGCAAAGCAGCCTGTTAAGGCGTTTCAGCTTGCAGGAAAATGGCTCGGTTAAAACAAATCCTTCCTTTTCAATTACCGCCTCCTCCTTTTTTTCAAGAATTTTTGCCGCGGCAGCTACTATTACTGCTTCGGCGGCCGGAATAATAAAACATGCCATAGAAATTTCTCCTTTCAAATAAAAAAAGATACGCGTCGTCACCTTCTGGGACAACGCATATCTTCATAATATGCCTGTACATAGATTTTCAGGAAAATGGCAGCTTCATACTGTCCATATGTGCTTCAAGCATTTTTATCATAGCATAAGAGTTATTTGTTATCAAGTGAAGCCTGCAAAAAATCAACAGCTTCGGCAATGTAGGCTTTTATTCCTTTATTTACAATTCCTACTACATAGTTACCACAGGTGTTTATCGGAATAAAAATGCGTTTTGCCGGACTGGAGCCAACTGCAGCTGCCATATGCGGAGTAATTTCACCAAGCATAGAATCGGCAACAGCTATTCCTATCGGACCGATAATAAAATCGGCGTTGCGGCATCCGACAATAACCGGATTTTCACCGGTAGCACCATGGGAGGCTCCTGCTTTTATCATTTGAGCAGTAGCAGTAGCATTTGTTCCGATAGCAATAAGTTCAACATTTAGGTTGCGGTTTATAATTTCAGCAATAAGCTGTTTTCCTATTCCTCCGCCCTGGGCGTCTATAACTAAAACCTTTTGCATAATTTCTCCTGTAATATAGTTATGGCTTTATTTTCAACGAATGAGAGTTTCAAGGGCAACCTCCGTCATATCGTTGAAGGAGGTTGCCCGGTCTTGGGCGCTCGTTTCTTCATTGGTAATGATGTGATTGCTGACAGTCATAATGGCAGCTGCCTGAACATTGTGCTTGGCTGCAATCAGAAACAGGGCAGCTGCTTCCATTTCGGCGGCAATAATTCCGTAGGCAATCAGTTTTTTCATGTTGATTTCATCATCAAACAGGCGGTCCTGACTGAGAACATTGCCAATATGAAAGGTTTTTTTCAGCTCGCGGGCAGCCGTAACTGCATTTTCCGGCAAGCTGTAATCAGGTAGTGGGGCAAAATTGATTGAAGGCCCGAAGATGTTGTGCGGCATACTGGAGTCGGTTGTTGCTCCGAGAGCGATAACAATATCACGAATTTTGATTTTTTCATTCAGTGCACCGCAGGTACCGACGCGGATGAGTTTTTTTACGCCGTGATCCTGAATAAGCTCTTCAGCTATCATAGCCATTGAAGGCATGCCCATTCCGGTGCCTAATACAGATATTTTATGGCCTTTGTAGGTGCCGGTGTAGCCGAGCATATTTCTGATTTCATTGATACATACCGGATTTTCAAAAAAAGTGTTGGCGATATGCTTTGCCCGTAACGGGTCACCGGGAAGCAGAATTTTATCAGAAATTTCGCCGGGTTTTGCACTGATGTGCCAAGTCATGATTATCACTCCTTAATCATTTTTTATTTATTATAATGCCTTAGTTGGAGAAAATGCAACGCATTTATTTTGAAAGGAAAACAGCAAATTGAAGCAGCAGGCTGAAGTGAAAGGTTAAATTCCACTCAGGTTTCACAATATTAGCAGTATTTTTCAAAAAGTGTTGCAGAGTATTTTTTTTTGTGTTAAAATCATTCTTGTGTTGGCGGTCCGCTGGACAGGCTTTTTTAGTTTGCCACGAACGTCGGAAATAGGAGGAAGACACAATGAACATTATTCAGGCATTGGAGCAGGAACAGCTTCGCTCAGACATCCCGGAATTCGCACCTGGCGATACCGTACGCGTACACGTAAAGGTTATCGAGGGTCAGCGTGAACGTATTCAGGTTTTTGAGGGCGTTGTAATCGGTCGTTCCGGCACCGGTGTACGCGAAAACTTTACAGTTCGCCGCATTTCTTATGGTGTTGGCGTTGAGCGTACTTTCCCGGTACATTCCCCGCGTCTTGACAAGATCGAAGTTAAGCGTCGTGGTATTGTTCGCCGTGCAAAGCTCTATTATCTGCGTAATCTCACGGGTAAAGCTGCCCGCATTAAGGAAAAGCGCTAAAATGAAGATAGGGACTGTTTTGGCAGTCCCTTTTTTCTATCCTTGATTGAAATTTAGTTAGGGGAGGTGGCCCTGATGGATAATTCACTTGGTGAAGAGATAAAAGACTGGGTGATTTCTATTCTGGTTGCTGTGGTCATTGCCTTTGGCATTCGGACCTTTATTGTTGAGCCGTATCTGGTTGAAGGGCCGTCGATGAAACCGACTCTTCAAAGTGCGCAACGGTTGATAGTTAATAAGTTTATATATCGTTTTCGGGCACCGGAGCGGGGAGAGATTTTGGTATTCCAATATCCGCGTGATCCGAGCCGCGATTTTATCAAACGGGTTATTGCCGTTCCCGGCGATACGATCGAGATAAAAGAAGGGCTGGTCTTTGTCAATCAGCAGCTCTTAAATGAGCCGTATATCTTGTCAAAGACAAGGGGAAGTTATCCGTTGGCGGAAGTTCCTGAAGGTCATGTCTTTGTAATGGGCGATAACCGCAATAATTCGGAAGACAGCCGTTTTGCTGATGTAGGAATGGTTCCGTATCAGTTGATAAAAGGCAAAGCAATGGTCGTTTTCTGGCCATTTGATAATTTTAAGACTTTGCCGTAAAATATACATAGAATATAATAAAGAGTCTTTGGGGCAGGGTGCGATTCCCTACCGGCGGTAAAGCCCGCGAGCCGTATGGCATGATTCGGTGTGATTCCGAAGCCGACAGTATAGTCTGGATGAGAAAAGACGAATTTATGGTCGTTGATTTTACTGCCCGAAGATTATTCTTCGGGCAGTTTTGGTTTGTATGGAGACAAAAATATGACAGATGAAGATTATATGCGGGAAGCCTTGCAGGCGGCACGAAAAGCATTTGGCCGGACATCACCGAATCCGCTGGTGGGGGCGGTGATCGTCAACAATGACAAAATAGTGGCAACCGGCTGGCATCATAAAGCCGGCGAGGAACATGCAGAGATAAATGCTTTGCGGGCAGCCGGAGATTTGGCAGCCGGGGCAACTATGTATGTGACGCTTGAGCCATGTTCACATTACGGGAAAACGCCACCTTGCGCCAATGCTGTGATCAAGGCCGGTATCAAACGTGTTGTAATGGCGATGATAGACCCGAATCCGCAGGTCGCAGGGCAAGGGAAAAAATTACTTGAAGAGGCAGGTATCGAAGTGACTTGCGGAGTCTTGGAAGCTGAAGCCCGCAAGCTTAATGAAGTATTTTTGAAATGGATAACGACCGGAAGACCTTGGGTAACGATGAAAACAGCGATGACTCTTGACGGCAAGATTGCTTCTGTCAGCGGGAAATCGCAATGGATAACCAATGAACTGTCAAGAAGCAAAGTTCATGAACTCAGGGATTGTCATGATGCGATTTTAGTCGGTATCGGAACGGTACTGGCTGATGATCCGTCGCTGACAACCAGGTTGCCTGACAGGTCAGGGAAAAATCCGCTCAGGGTAATAGTTGACAGTCAGGCAAGAACACCGCTGACAGCTAAAGTGATAACTGACCGGCTGGCACCGACGATCATTGCAGTAACAGAGGCGGCGCCGATTGAGCGCAGAAAACAGCTGGCAGCTGCCGGAGCAGAGGTCCTTGTTGTCAATGACGGACCGCAGGTTGATCTGACAAAATTGTTTGCTGTTTTAGGTGAACGCAAATTGACGTCAGTTTTAGTCGAAGGTGGCGGAACGATAAATTATTCGCTGCTGTCTTCCGGGCAGGCTGACAAGGTGTACGCATTTATTGCGCCAAAGTTTTTGGGTGGCAAGACCGCACTGACGCCGGTTGAAGGTGCAGGGATCACTGAGGTCGATGACGCGGTTCTGCTGGTTGACACAAAGGTTGAGCAGTTTGGCAATGATGTGTGTGTCAGCGGTTATTTGAGGAAGTGATGCGATGTTTACAGGAATAGTTGAGGAAGTCGGTACGATATTGCAGACGGCATCTGACAGCTTAAAGATAAAGGCCGGGCAGGTGCTCGAAGGGACTAAGGTCGGCGACAGTATCGCAGTAAGCGGAGTTTGCCTGACAGTAACCACATTGGGCAAGGATTTTTTTACGGCTGATGTTATGCCGGAGACATTTCGTTGTACGGCCTTGGGCCGTTTAAAGACGGGAAGCTTTGTCAATTTGGAACGGGCTTTGACGCTGAATGCCAGACTGGGCGGTCATATTGTCAGCGGTCATGTTGACGGTATCGGAACGATTGACAGTTTTCGGCCGGAAGACAATGCTGTCATTTTGACTGTCAAAACAGAACCGAAAGTGTTAAAATATATTGTCGCTAAGGGATCGGTAGCACTTGACGGTATCAGTTTGACAGTAGTTGACGTCAAATCTGACAACTTTTCGGTATCACTTATCCCGCATACCAGGGAAGTGACGGCTTTGAAGAGCAGACAGCCTGGTGACTTGATAAATATTGAAACGGATATAATCGGGCATTATGTGGAAAAAATGCTGGCTGACAAGACAGAAGAAACGAACAGGACAAGCCATATCACGCGTGATTTTTTGGCAAGTAATGGCTTTTGAGGATAAGGGGGCTGAAAGATGGGATTTGCAACAATAGAGGAAGCAATTGAAGAAATAAAGACCGGCCATATGATAGTCGTTGTCGATGATGAGGATCGTGAGAATGAGGGCGATCTGATAATCGCGGCGGAGACTGTGACACCGGCTGACATCAATTTTATGGCGACTTATGCCAAGGGGCTTATCTGTATGCCGATTGACGGCAAACGGCTCGATGAGCTTGACATTATGCCGATGGTTACCAATAATACCGATAACCATGAGACGGCATTTACGGTTTCGGTTGATGCCTATGATACCGAGACAGGTATTTCAGCCTATGAACGCTGCCGGACGGTCAAGCTGATGCTTGATGACCGGGCAAAACCGGAAAATTTCCGCCGGCCGGGACATATCTTCCCGTTGCGGGCGGTTCCGGGGGGCGTTTTAAGACGGGCCGGGCATACGGAGACGACTACTGACTTGGCAAGATTGGCGGGTTTTTATCCGGCAGGACTCTGTTGTGAGATTATGGACGATGACGGACATATGATGCGGACACCGAAGCTTATGGAATTTGCCGCTGAACATGGTTTGAAGATAATTACGGTTCAGGCACTTATTGAATATCGCAAGAAAAATGAGAGCCTTATTGAGCGGGTGGCTGATGTGGATTTTCCAAGCAAATACGGCCATTTCCGGATCAAATCTTATGAGAGCAAGCTTGACGGGAAATGCCATTTGGCAATCGTCAAGGGAGATATTACCGGGAAAAAAGATGTTTTGGTCCGGGTACATTCCGAGTGTCTGACCGGTGACGCACTCGGCTCGATGCGCTGTGATTGCGGCGATCAGCTTGCCAAAGCGCTCAGGGCTATTGAAGAAGAGGGGACCGGCGTGGTACTCTATATGCGTCAGGAAGGACGTGGGATTGGCTTGGCCAATAAAATGCGGGCGTATGCATTGCAGGATCAGGGCAAGGATACGGTTGAGGCCAACGTGCTTTTGGGTTTCGCACCGGATATGCGCGATTACGGGATTGGGGCCCAGATATTGTCAGATTTGGGTTTGACGTCAATCAGACTTTTGACAAACAATCCGGCCAAACGTGTCGGCCTGGAAGGCTATGGACTGACGATAACAGACAGGGTTCCGATTGAGATCCATTCTAATCAGTACAATAAAAAGTATTTAAATATCAAAAAAATAAAAATGGGGCATTTGCTGAAGGAGGAATAAACAATGGCTAACATTTTAGAAGGAAATATCACAGCAAAAGGAGCAAAGTTCGGTATAGTTGTTTCGCGGTTTAATGAATTTATCACGACCAAGCTTTTAGGCGGGGCTTTGGATACTTTGCACCGGCATGAAGCAAAGGAAAGCGATATCGATGTTGCCTGGGTGCCGGGAGCATTTGAGATCCCGCTGGCAGCAAAAAAAATGGCAGAAAGCGGCAAATATGATGCAATTATTTGCCTCGGGGCAGTTATCCGCGGGGCGACTTCGCATTATGATTATGTCTGCAACGAGGTTTCCAAAGGGGTGGCACAGGTTGGTTTACAGAGCGGAGTGCCGGTTATCTTTGGTGTTGTTACTACCGAAAATATTGAGCAGGCTATCGAGCGGGCCGGGACAAAGGCAGGCAACAAAGGCGTTGACGGAGCAATGGCCGCAATGGAAATGGTTAATCTTTTGAAAAAGATCGGTTGAGGGGAAAAAGATGGATAAATTAGTAAAAGCAACAGCAGAAGGCGTGCGGGTTCATGCAGCTGTTACTACGGATTTAGTAAATGAAGGAATAAAGCGTCATAATTGCCAGCCACTGGCGGCTGCTGCTTTGGGGCGGACAATGACCGGAGCATTGCTTATGGCGGCTAATTTGAAAAATAAAGAAGCGTTGACTGTCAAATTTATGGGTAACGGTCCGCTTGGCAATATTACGGCTGATGCAACACCGGAAGGATTTGTCAGAGGATATGTTGCGCATCCGGCGGTTGAGTTGCCACTTTGCAATGGAAAGCTGGCTGTCGGACAGGGTGTCGGCCGGGGATTGGTTTCAGTTACGCGGTTTACGGGATTGAAAGACCCGGTTACCGGCAGCTGTGAGATATTTTCCGGCGAGATTGCCGAGGATCTGACCCGGTATTTGCTGGTTTCGGAGCAGACTCCGTCAAGTGTCGGCTTAGGGGTGCTGGTCGGTACAGATCTGAAAGTCAGCGCGGCTGGCGGGTTTATCATTCAGCCGTTGCCTGATGC
>CALCTX010000316.1 GCA_937907035.1 uncultured Selenomonadales bacterium | reverse complement strand
CAAATGAGAGAGTTTGCCCGTATATCTGCCTCTTTGCCGGTTATGTTTCGAATAAAGACCGCACTAAACGGCTATACAGATATGAAACAATCATCTTTAGTCGATATAAGTGGCAACGGATTATGTTTTATTGCCGATAAAGCAATAAATCGGTCAACGGAAATCTTTCTCCTGATTTCCGGCTTGCCAAATATTGACCGGTTCCCTATCTCCGGAACGGTTGCACGATGCCGGCAAGTTCAAACCTCATCCGGATATGTTTATCATATAGGTGTTTCTTTTAAAAACACTATCAGTCAGGCAGAACAAACTAAATTATTATCCGCTTTGACATCTTTAAAACATGATTATCTGAACTTATGACAGCATAATAACAAAGCACCGGCTGTTTGCCGGTGCTTTGTTATTGCAACAGAGTTACTACTTTCATTATCCAAATAATACAAACGACAGCGATTGAAAAAAAATACTCTGAAAATGAACCAACAGAAAATAGCTTTACCCCGACTTTTTCTGTAAGATAAATAAGCGGCACCTTCCCACATACAGCATCTTCAATAATATGAAGGATCGCTCCGGCCATAACAAAAATACCGATTTCGGCCATAGAAGAGAAATCATCCCCAGCCAACCTTTTTTGTTCAGTCAGCAATAGCACGGCAATAAAAAAAAGATACGGTACCGGCCAATGCGACCAGCCACGATGTTTACTGCGCCAACTCCAATAATCAGTACTTTTGTGAGGATCCCCCTCCAATTTGTCGGGCAACATTGTACCAATCATACTGTAAGCTGTATATAATAAATTATCCGTTACCGCATAAACGATAACGCTGGATACGATTTCATGACTTATCCACTTCATGGTATCCCCCCGTCTTTTATATTAGCATATATGTTTGTTTTTAACTATTGTTTTCGTACCCTTTTTCTAAAAAAATTTTTATGTTAAAATTGAAGCAAGAACCAAAAAGAGAGGTTGCCCCTATGGAACATGAATCCACGTTACGGATCCGCATCCGTCAGCGCCGAAAAGCGCAAAAACGCCAACTTCTGTTATTAGTAGTTGGCTCTATGCTCTTAGGTTGCTGGATGTGGTATTCTTTTTTTTACAGTCACACGCCTGATTTTGCTATAAAAGAAATACGCAACTCTGTCGAACATCATGACGCAGAAAAACTCAGACGTTATGTAAATCTCGAGCTGCTTGTTTCTAACGCTTATGACGATCTGACCATCGACCTGTTTCATAACAGTTCCTATCAAGATCCGTCAGTAAAACGTTTTTATACACTTATCCGTCCGCAATTGGTAAAAGGTACCTGCGAATTGATCGTTCGCCATGCCGATTCCGGTGGCTGGCCAATGCCAACCAAAGACGATATTATGAAAGGTAATCAGCTTGGTATTGACTATGAATGGTTCATTGAGTATTCACAATTACGCAATACAGAGATCAAAGACATAAAAAGTATCAACCGGCAAGGAAAACTTGCCACTGCTGAGATTGAAATAAGCAACAAATATATCAAACACTCTTTCCTGTTAAAATTGGCCATGGAACAAACCGACAGCGGGCATTGGCAAGTATCGTCCTTAACAAATTACCGGGCTTATCTTACTGAGGTTATTCCGCTCATTCAAAAAGATACGATCAAATATCTTTTAGCAACCAGGCCAATTTCCAATTCTTATAACAGCGACTTTATCGCTTACCGGACAAAATTTCAGCAGCTCATGAAAAACGCCAAAGGCAGTTTCAATCCGACCGAAAAATCTGCCATAAAAAATCTGATCGAACAACAGGTTATTCCAACCCTCAAGACCAGACAAGCTGAACTGGACAATATCAGTGTCCCCCCCGGAGCTCAATATTTAGCCACACTCCGCCAGAAATCGACCAAAACAACCATTGATGCCTGGAATCACTTTGTAAAAGGTATACTAAATGATGACAAATCCGAATTAAATATTGCTGAAATTCTGCACAAGCAGGAACTTGAGCTCGACCGCCGGATTGAAAATATCGTTGAATTTCTTGACCAATAAAAACAGAGGCAGATAAATGTTATGGAACATTTATCTGCCTCTGTTTTCCTTTTTCTTGTTCTTCATCAAACCATACTTAATATGAAGCTTCCTTTGCCACGCAGCCAATATTCACCGAAATAGGCCGGCACAAAATATGAATCGCCTTTTTCCAAAATATAATTTTCGCCGGATGTTTCCATTTCCATCAATCCGTCAAGTACTAATATCGAATGGAAACTTTCTTTGCCGGCATTTAAGTGGCACCGGCCATGCAGATCAAAATGATATACTTTAAAAAATTCACATTCGGAAAGGATCTTCAGATCAAAATCACCAAAGAAATTAAGATTTGGTACATTTTCGGTTGCCAAAGTCCGAGCAAATTTTGTTACTTCAACTGCCCGGTCAATATGGAGCTGCCGCGGTTTTCCGTCCCGGTCCAATCGCTCATAATCATAAACCCGGTAAGATGTATTGGAATTTTGCTGAATCTCGGCTAACATTATTCCGCCGCCGATTGAATGCAATGTTCCCGAACCGATAAAAAACGTATCACCTTTTTTAACCGGAATCTGATTACAAACTTCTAACAATGTTTTATTTTCAATACGTTGCCGAAATTCCTCCTGGCTGATATCCCGATTGAACCCATAAATCAGCTTGGCACCCGGCTCACAATCAAGTACATACCAAAGCTCAGTTTTTCCATACTCTCCTGCCTCCCGGAACGCATACTCATCATCCGGATGTACCTGTATAGAAAGATTTTCTGCCGCATCGATCAACTTGATCAATAACGGAAAATAAGAATATCTGTCTCCATGCGAACCCAAAACATGCACATCATTCATTGCAATATATTGAGCAAGTGTCATTCCTTCCGCATCACCATTAACAATGATACTGTGCCCATCTTTATGGCAAGAGAGTTCCCAGCTTTCAGCCACCTTATCAAGTGATGTTTCCTTATTATATTCTGATTTCAGCCTGGTTCCGCCCC
>CALCTX010000315.1 GCA_937907035.1 uncultured Selenomonadales bacterium | reverse complement strand
AGCAACGCTTATCCGGGAGACACGTGTAGTCGATTATGCAAAATGATTCTGGTAAACAATCAAACAGAGGGGAACTATCCCCTCTGTTCAGTGGTTTTGTCGGAGGTGAAGGACGGCTATGCTGAAAATAAAAAAAGGTAAAAAGCCAAATATGGATGGCATCAAGCTTTTGGTATCTATTTTAGTATGCTATCCTGAAATCGGTACAGTAAGTTACGAGCCTCGGGAAGATGCACTTCATTTCTCTTTTGCACTTAAAGAAGTGCTTTCGAGAGAAGCCTATGAAAATATTGGACGCTTTGTACAGGAAAGTATTCTTGCGTATCATAGTTTGGAAGGTTATACAGATGCAAGAATTGAGATTTTCCTTGAAGGACAGGGGAATACGGCTTTTTTCCATATTATCCGGGATGTGGCAACAATATCACAAGGCGAGATAAGTATGGTAAGTACCATTATTCATGAGCAGTTAGGAAATATCCTTGTGATGGATCATGATAATGATGGTGTTTATATGGATGTGGATATTGCCGGAGAGCCGGCGCAAGAGGAATTTATTGATCATATGATAACGACGCTGAAGGCCGGACATCTGGCTGACAGAATGGTAGGAGTTCGTGAAGATGGTCGTGTTATGGTGTTCAATAGATAGTGGAGGCATTTTATTTTGAAGTTTTTGATTGTTGGTGATGTTTGTGGCCGCCCTGGACGGGCGGCTTTTTCTAAATATGTGCATGAAATAAAGCGAACGAATAATATTGATGTTGTTATCGTCAATGGTGAAAATGCTGCGGCAGGAAAAGGTTTGACGAGAACGGCAATTGATGAATTATATGCCGGTGGAGCTGACATTATTACGTCAGGAAATCATATTTGGGATAAAAAAGAGGTTTTGCAGTTTATTGAGACAGAACCGTTTTTGATCCGGCCGGCGAATTATCCGGAAAATGCTCCGGGGAAAGGATATTGCATATATCCCTTTAAAGCAAAAAATATTGGGGTATTAAATCTTTCCGGTCGTGCTTTTATGCCTGAGATGGATTGTCCTTTTCAAAAAGCAGATATTGTTTTAAAGGAAATGGAAAAGGAATGTAATATCATTATTCTTGATTTTCATGCTGAGACAACTTCTGAAAAATTAGCAATGGCTAACTATCTTGATGGAAGAGTAAATGCTGTGGTAGGAACACATACGCATGTTCAAACTGCTGACGAGCGAATTTTGCCTAATGGTACAGCATATATTTCAGATTTAGGTATGGTAGGACCGGTCGATTCGATTCTTGGGGTGAAAAAAGAGTTGATCATTGAAAAATTTTTAACTTGCAGACCGGTTAAATTTGAAATTCCTGATACTGCGTGTGAGTTTGGTGCGGTAATACTTGAGGTAGATGATGACTCGAACAGATCAAAGTCTATTGCGAGAGTGTTGATACGAGAGGGAGAGCAGACTATTCAAAAATAAAAGCAGGATTTTTATCTCTAAAGTCGAATCTTAAATTTTGGAATAATGTTTTATGATTTGCAAAAGCAAAGCAATTACTATAAGCGGAGTTGACTTTGATGGCAAGCGATATGCATATACATACAGCTTTTTCTGACGGAAATTTCATGCCGGAGGAAATATTGCGTCAAGCGAGGGAAGCCGGGCTTGATTATATTGCGATTACTGACCATGATACAATAGATGGTATACGATATATGTATGAACGAGGATTTTATCCGTCAAAAGGGATCGGAATAATACCGGGAATTGAGTTCAGCAGTAATCGGCTCGGTCATGAAGTTCATATTTTGGGCTATAATATTAACATATTTAATCAACAGCTTATCGATGCGCTGAATGATGTAGCCGAAGCCAGATGGGTAAGATTTTCAACAATGTTGGAAAAAATAAAAGAGCAAGGCTTTTCGGTAACAGAGGCTGAAGTCTTAAAAGTAGCCGGGACAAGTCATTCTGTCGGGCGCTCTCATATTGCAAGAGTGATGGTTAAAAAAGGCTTTTTCCCTGACATCAGAACTGTATTTAGTGAGCTATTGTCTCCGGGAAAACCAGCTTATGTAGCCAATTTTCGTTTGTCGCCGGAGGAGATAGTAAATATTATCCTTCAGGCTGGAGGGATTCCGGTATTGGCACATCCTAAACTGGTCGGAGATGACAGCTTGGTGGAGTCGTTGCTGGAACTTGATTTTGGCGGGTTGGAAGTTTTTTATCCTCAGCATGATGAAAATGATACAGAACGCTATACTAAGTTTGCTAGAGACAGGGGCTTGCTTTTGACGGGTGGTTCTGATTTTCATGGTATTCCCGGTCGGTATCCGGAAAATTTGGGTGAATTTATTATTGATGATGATTATGCAAAATTTATCTATAAAATAGGTGGATTTGACTAAAGCTTGTTTGTTTTGACAAAGCGGGTGATGAAATGGAAATAATCGCATTGGTCGGGCCGGCCGGTACAGGCAAGAGCCATAGAGCACTTATTGTTGCACATAATTACAAAGCTGATGCTATTATTGATGATGGTATTCTTATTCGGGACGGGAAGATAATAGCCGGAAGTTCGGCAAAAAAAGAGAAAAGCAAAATAATGGCGGTAAGGCGGGCTATTTTTGTATTGCCGGGGCATGCTGAAGAGGTCAAGGCCGCTATTGACACTGTAAAGCCTGAGCGAATCCTTATTTTAGGAACTTCAGAGAATATGGTTCATAAAATAGCAAAATTGCTTAAATTGCCGGCAGTATCAACGATAATACGGATAGAGGATATTGCCTCGAAAAAAGAAATCGAAAAAGCGCACTACTATCGGACAAAAGAAGGAAAGCATATTATTCCTGTGCCGACAATTGAATTAAAACCGCATTTTTCCGGTTTCTTGATCGATCCGTTGCAGTCATTTTTTAAAAAATCCGGAACGCAGAGAAGAAAACTGGGAGAAAAATCTATCGTTCGGCCGATTTTTAGCTATTATGGGAAATTGATAATTGATGATTCAGCAATAAAAGAAATAGTTTCCCGTTTGGCAATTGAAAAAGGTTTTGCAGCCAAAATGGGCGGAATAAAAGTTCGGCATATGAAGAAAGGCGACGATGATTGCGGAGTTGAGATATTCTGTGAGGTAGTTATGAAATATGGGAAGCAGATACCGGAATTGATAAAGCAAATGCAGGAGAAAATAAAAGAAGCTATTGAATATATGACAGGGATTGTTGTCAGACGGGTAAATATTGAAGTTACTGATCTGGCAATGTAAAATCAGGCAGGTTCGTTATGGACCTGCTTTTCTTTTTCTGTTATTTTTGTATGTGAGATGATATAATATAACGCATGATTTATTAGAAAGATAATGGGAGGCCTTTTTGTGGAGTTAAATTTTGCAGAGTTGGTAAAAACAATTATATTAGGAATTGTTGAAGGATTGACAGAATGGCTGCCAATCAGCAGTACAGGTCACATGATACTGGTTGATGAATTTATTAAGTTGAATGTTTCTAAAGCTTTTATGGATATGTTTTTAGTTGTTATTCAATTAGGGGCTATTTTGGCGGTAGTAGTGCTGAATTTTGAAAAATTAAACCCGTTTTCAGATTGGAAAACCAAAAAAGAAAAGGAAAAGACTTTTCAGTTGTGGTATAAGGTAATATTTGCTTGTATTCCGGCAGGGGTTATCGGTTTAATGTTTAATAAGTATATGGAAGCACATTTTATGAATGCACCGGTTGTTGCGTCCACTTTGATCATCTATGGTGTGTTGTTTATTGTGGTAGAAATATATAATAAAAAACGTTCACCACGGGTTAAAGATCTTGACTGTCTCGATTATAAGACGGCTTTTATTATCGGATTATTTCAGGTGCTTTCTCTGGTGCCGGGGACATCACGCTCCGGGGCAACAATTTTGGGCGGTATATTGTTTGGCACATCACGTTATGTGGCGGCAGAATTTACATTCTTTTTGGCGATCCCGGTTATGTTTGGCGCAAGTTTGCTGAAAATGGTAAAATTCGGGTTCCATTATTCAGGGGCAGAGATCGTGATAATGATAGTTGGCATGGTTACAGCCTTTATTGTATCTGTTTTGTCAATTAAGTTTTTGCTTCGCTATATTAAGAAAAACGATTTTAAAGCATTTGGCTGGTATCGTATCTTTTTAGGGCTGATCGTATTAGCTTATTTGTTCATGTATGGCGATCCGACAAAGTAATTTCAGGAGGACAAGATGAAAATAATTGCGGGACTGGGTAATCCGGGAGATGAATATAAGGGAAACAAGCATAATGTAGGGTTTATGTTTGTTGATACATTGGCTGAAAAGCTGGGTTTTGAAAATTGGCGTTTAAAACAGGATTCTTTGATAACTGAAGGCAGAATCGGTTCAGAGAAGGTTGTTTTGGTAAAACCTCTGACTTACATGAACGAAAGCGGCAGAGAAATAGGGCCGCTGCTTTCCTGGTATAAACTGTCACCGGAAGACTTGATAGTGGTACATGATGATATGGATATACCGGCAGGAACAATCAGAATAAGGAAAAAAGGCAGTGCCGGCGGACATAATGGGATAAAGTCAGTGTTGTATCACGTTCAGGATGAGCATTTCGCACGGGTACGTATCGGAATAGGTCGTCCACCGCAAGGATGGACAGTTGTCAAACACGTTCTGTCGAATTTCTCTCAGGAAGATTCGGCGAAGATACAAGAGGCGATTGAGTATTTGTTACCGGCGGTCGAGTGTATTGTTACCGAAGGAATAGATTTAGCCATGAACCGATTTAATCCGAAAAAAGAGAAAAAGGGCAAGAAAGAAGAGAAAGCGGGCAAAGCTGATGAGTGAGATAACAGCATTATATGCTGATGAAGATGGGGAGATATTTGATACGCCGGGGATTTCGGCGGTGGCAAGAATTGGAGAAAAAATTGTTGAGCTTTCTCCCGATGATCTGATCCCTTTACCGGAAAGTGCTGATCTGATGTTTTTGCCGGAACGTCAGGCAGTGGGGATCGTTGATGGCGAAATCATGCCCATAGCAGGAAGAGCAGTAGCAGCGATACTGCCGGCCGGATATACGCGATTGTTTTTGCCGGCTTATAAAGCAGAGAGTGAAGCAAAGCAACTGCCACTTTACGGTTATACAGCTGTAGTTTTATATAAAGATGAGCTATATGCAGCTGCTGTTTATACCGATAACAATGATAAATGGGATCCGGTGCATTATAATACCCGTGGTCTCGCTAAATTGGTAAAGCGGGTAAAAAAAGACCTGCCTGATAACAGGATTGTTGAACAGGTTGGGAATTGTTCACTGAATTGGCATTGCTGTACGGCGCAAAATCTTTTTTATCGTCGCTGGGAAGCCGGAATACCGGCATCCCCTGTTTGTAATGCTAATTGTTTTGGCTGTATTTCTTTACAGCCGGCAGAGTGTTGCCCGTCACCGCAAA